>JAEKLQ010000001.1 GCA_019509785.1 Fibrobacterota bacterium
CGATCAAAGGCGCGGCTGCCACGCAAAAAAATTACGCTAACAACGTGTACTTTCCTCGTCAAAATCCGTCGCGCTGCACCTCCGATATGACGACGTGCCCCGTGACTGAAACAGAGGGGATCAAGTACCAGGTAGGTGCCTGGCGCGCGGGTGGAAAAAATCCGGATTCGACGGAAGTAAGCCGGTTGCATGAGGATGGCGATCTTTATGCCGGCAATGGCGTGCCGGACGCGAATGGCAACCAGACTATCCTGCCTGGGGGAAATGGGTTTGGCACCGCTTATCCTGGTTTTAAAGGGTTCCGCGCTTTATCGAACTGGAGTTATCAGTACGGGAATCTGGCGGCATGGCTCACGCAAGACACGGTCAATATCAACGAATGGGCCGGCACCAACAATGAGCACAACAATAATCGCCGTGGCGTGGTGGCATTCGGCGATGTCACTGATCCTGCCGCGATTCCGACAACCGGTACGGCGAACTATTCCGGCTATGCCTACGGCTGGTACGCCAGCAATGGCACGGAAGAGGCCTCTTTCTTCCGCGGAGACGCAACGCTCACCGTGGATTTCGCTACGCGCAAGGTGACCATCACGTTCAAGGACACGGCGACCTACAATTCGGACGCTACTCCAGTGCCAGTCACGCTCACCGCCACCACGACGATGGGCGCAGCAGGCGGAAACGTTGCTCATTACATGACCGGCCCAGTGACCAACGACTCGCTCAAGGGCGGAATCAGCGGTCGCTACTTCGGCCCAGTGGTTACGAGCACCGCGAACGGCACGGGTCCTGCGGAAGTCGGCGGCGCATTCTCGCTGTCGAATTCGACGACCGGCGCAACAGCAGTGGGGGGCTTCATCGCTCGCAAGTAGTACTAGTGTGCCTGCCATGCGAATTGCAAGAAAATGCCTCAAGCCGCATGACTGCATTCTTGTCTGAAACCCCTGCTTCACCTTGTGTGACTCGTCACCCGGGTGGGGCAGGGAATTCGCGGCGCACTGCGCCTGCGTAACAGCGTTCCCTTGCAGGGGAACGCTCCTTCCTGGCACTGTCCTCCCTCAAAGAAACCCGGTTCGCCTCCTAAGCAGGTAATCAGAATTTTTTTGACATAAGATCAGTTCATGATATCGATGCCATGAGCGAGTAATCATGAACAGGGAAAAATTGACGCGCGCCGAGCGACGGAAACTGGCGAGTGTGTTGCGGCAGACCCGTGACGTGCGTCAGTATCGACGGGCGCTCGCCATAATGCAGACCGACAAGGGCTGGACGGTTTCCGAAATCGCGCAGGAGCTTCAGGTAAGCCGTCAAAGTGTTTATAACTGGGTCTCGGCGTATTGGCATACACGTGATGTGCGGGAACTGTCCGACGCGCCGCATTCCGGGCGGCCTCCCCGCTGGTTCGAGGAGGCGGGGACGTTGCTCGAGTCGCTCTTGCAAAGCTCGCCGCAGGATTTTGGCTACTTTGCGACTCAATGGACCGCGCCACTATTGCGGGAACAACTGAGCCACAGTACCGGCTACTCCTGTTCAACGTTGACGGTGCGTCGTGGTCTGCATCGATTGGGCTATATGTGGAAACGTCCCCGGTACGTGCTTGTGCCCGACCCGGAGCGAGAGAAAAAAACGCCAAATTCGCCGCGTCGTCAGTGGCTTGCCAAAGCGCAGCGTATTGTTGGTTGAAGATGAAACGGATTTGCTGCTGTTTCCACCGTTGCGGGCGACATGGTCGCCGCGCGGGCAGCCGGCGCAGGTGCTGCTGACAGGCTGGAATGCCAAGCGGGTGGTGTTTGGCGCGATGAATCTCGTGACCGGACACCGCCTGATTCACGTTCGCTTGCACCAGCGCGCGGCGGATTTTCAGGCGTATTTGCGGCTCGTGCATGAACATTATCGGGGATGGCGGGTAACGATGCTGCTGGACGAAAATCCGAGTCACACTGCGCAAGCTTCGCGAGGACTGGCCGACAAGCTGGGCGTGCGTTTGCTCTGGTTGCCAAAACGCTGTCCCGAGCTCAATCCCATGGACACCTTGTGGGGACAGGCCAAGGACGTGATCAGCGCCAACAAGCAATATGCATCCATTGACCAGCAGGTCGATTTGTTCATCTCGTATTTGTATAGTCTGTCGAACAAGGAAGCACTACGCACCTCCGGTGTCCTATCCAGGCACTTTTGGCTGCATCGGATTTTGTCAAAAAAATTCTGATTACCTGCTTAGTCTTGGCCTGCATCGTATTTATCATTTCGCTTTCACCTTCACGGGTATTCTTAAACAAACGAAGCTAAAGTTCCACAGAATCAGTAAATCAGCCGCATTTCGGTTCTGTCGCATTAGCGAGCGCAAGACGGAATTGGGGCAGATGCGTTCAGTCGTCCCTCAAGCTGGACGGATTTGTTCTGCCAAGGCATAAAACTGGTCGGCGAACGCCATCGTTTCGCTCCCTTCCATAGTGCATTGACCTTTGCGGATCATGTGCATGAGTTCGATGCCGACCAGGATGCTCCTGGCCGCTTGAAACGATTTGAAACCGGGCATCGACCGTGTCACCCGTTTGATGGCGCGATGATCCTGCTCGAATGCTGTCTCACACTCTTTTTTAAAAAGCTGGCAGTCTACCTGACTGCCTTCATGTCTCGCTAATGCGACAGAACCGTATTGCTGCCGTCCTTGTTGCGCGTCAACGTGCCGTACGCAGGATTGACAAAGGCGAGGCTCAGCACATCGCCCTTGACATCGCTAACCAAGGCTGCTGAAGTCGATCCGCACACTGCTATCCTTCTGCCGCTTGAAGCAGGCGTTCTGCGCAACCGGCACATCGTTCACCGCAGTGACAGTGATGCTGACGGTAGCCAGACTGGAATCGGCGCTGCCATCGTTCGCCTTGTAGATGAAGCTGCCGGTGCCGTAGAAGCCGGTTTCTGGGAGGCGGTTGAGCGAGCCGTCGCCATTGAAGCTGACTGTGCCGCGAGCCGGGTTGGCAATCACGCGGGCCGTAAGCCTGACGTTGGCCACCCTACTCGTCGCAACATACGGAGTGCCTACAAATTCACCTCTTGTTTCTTTCGCACTTGTCTCCGCAGGATCAGCGCAGCTACTACACCAGCAGCAAGCAAGGAGGAAGAGCTGGGAAGAGGAAGCTGAGTACCTGAACCCGTAGCGACATTGGAAAAATTCAGTTGAAATGCAGTGTCGATACCATTAGTCCCGTCCGTCGCAGCAGGGTCCCACTCAAGATAGTGCCGCCAGGACGATTGCTGGTCAATGCGTAATACGAGTTCGCCACCCGTATAGGCATCCAGATAAACTCCCTGACAGCACATGCTTGCGTCATAGGCCATTCCCCAACCGGCATTCTGCAAGGAGTTGTTTAAAGTGGCTGACAGTACCGCGACATAGCGATTACCTGAAACAAGGTTAAGCCCGCCAGTGGCAAAGTCGAAACGTTGAAAGCCAGTGGCTGGATTGGCCAGGCTGCCATCGAAAAACCTTGGTGTACTGGTAAAGAGCATACTGCCAGTGGTGGACATCCCATTCCATTGATAGATGGCCGCACTGAAATTGACTGGCGCGAATCCTTCTGTCAGGTAAAACGAAAAGGAATCGAGCCGTGAGTTCAGCGCAGGAGCTGTGAACGTTTGACCGAACTGCTGAAAGGTTTGAAAGGAAAACGAAGTATCCTCGCCTAACGAATAAAACGCACCCATTGTAGCGGGATCGGCTGTGTTGATGACCGTTGCGTGACTTGGCAAAGAGATGCCGGCTGCGACTCCTCCTGCGATTGCCGCCACTCGCATTTGTTTTAATAAAAATGTCATTTTATTTTTACACTCCCCCTGATAATAAAAGTTATTCCTGATGTTACGCATGCTCACCTCTCCCACTTGCGGAAGTTGGGAAAGAGGGCAAGCGGAGGAGGCAAGCGGGAATCATTTATTCAATGAAACCTTCAGTCCCGTCTGTTTGACGAGATCCTGCCCGGCCTTCTTACCCACCTGCAAGAAATCGTTCAGCCACAATCGATGACGGCGCTTGGCTTTCAGATCTTCCGATTCATCACTGAAATCCATCGGCAGACCAAACGAGGATTTACCCCAATCGATTGCTGGCATCGATTTGTCGTTTGGTGGGGGCATATGGTTCCATTCATCCCGCCTCATTCTTGGCAGCAGCCTCGGGATCGCTCTTTCCTGGCGTTCTTCCTGCCGCAAGACTGAACGAACAATGATGCGTGCGCTGTTGTCCGGTTCAGGCGGCAGCGGCACAGGCTTGTTCAGTGAAGTGGAATTGACTTTGCCTTCCGCCTCCATCCTGCCATCCGTTTTCTCTACCTGGAAGTACGCATCGACCATCTCCATGGTCTTGCCTTGCGTGGTGGTCGCCTGCGCATGTTCAATCAGTTGATTGCCATTCTGCATGGTAGGCTTGATGACAAAGCGCAGATTCAGCGAGGCGATCCCGTGGTCGCTCAGTGAACGCAGTTCTCCGGCATCGGTGGCATGGTTGCTATTGCTGTCTTGCCAGATCCTCAGTTCATTGAAGCGGATATCTTGCGCATCGACCACCCCGTCCTGGTTGGAATCGAACGCAGCCAAGGCGGCAAAGCCTTGGCCCACCTCGCCGCCAAACAGTT
>JAEKLQ010000002.1 GCA_019509785.1 Fibrobacterota bacterium
GCTCCTTTTCCAATCCCGACCCTTATGTCGCCAAAGACGCTTATATGGCGTTCGGGAATCCCGCGGCCTTGAACCTCACGGGCATCATCACCATGGAAGCCTGGGTCAAGTGGACTCGCCGGGATAAGCATCGCATCATCATCTGCCACGGCGGGGCCGTCAAGCCGGCGGCGGTCAACGAAACCGTGCTACGTATCGGGGAGACTCTCGATTATCGGGCCGGAGTCTGGACCGGCAAGGATCATTACGCCGCTTCGGTGGTTCCCCCTTCGGATAGCGGCGTGTGGGTGCACCTGGGCGGCGTGAACGACGGCGCAGCGTGGACCTTGTACCGCAATGGCGAGAAGGTGGCGTCGCTCGCGTCCGACACCGGGGCGATGCCTTCGACCGGGGGTTGGCGCATCGGGGCGGAGTTCGCCACCATCGGTTCGACCACCGCCACGGGGGTGACGCGCTACTTCAGCGGATCCTTGGATGAAGTCCGTATCGCATCGGTGGCGCGAAGCGCGGATTGGTTTAAGCTGGCCTATGCGACCCAAAAGGATGGCCAGACCGCGGTGAAATGGTCCGGCGCGACGGGCGTACGGCTGTCGGTTCCGGTCGGACGCATGCGGAGCGGCGGGCTTCGCGCCGGCCTATGGACGGTTCCCAAGGCGGGGAAGACCGGATTGATCGACGCTTCCGGCGCCCTGTTACCCGTCCCTTGATCCGGAAAGGGAAATCCCATGCGATATCGTGAACTCGGCGACACGGGCCTGAAGGTTTCGGTGATCGGCCTGGGCACCTGGCAGTTCGGCGGGGAGTGGGGACGCGCCTACGGACCGGCCGAGGCGGGAGCCATCCTGGGCCGGGCGCGGGATCTGGGCATCAACCTTTTGGATACGGCCGAGTGCTACGGGCCCGATCATCTCTCCGAATCCCTGATCGGCCAATCCCTGCCGGGGCGGCGCGAGGATTGGATCATCGCCACCAAATTTGGTCATCACTTCACGGCGCACAACCAAGGCGATACTGCTTGATCGGTGGATCAGGTAACGGCTCAATTGGATGCCTCCCTGCGGGCCTTACGCACCGATTACGTGGATCTTTACCAGTTCCATTCCGGACTGGACGCGGAATTCTTCCGCGAAGAACTTTGGGCTGCCTTACAGGCCCAGGTGCGCGCCGGCAAGATCCGCCATTTGGGGGTTTCCATCAGTTCCCAAGCCGAGAACCTGGCGCAAGTCGAGGCCGCCCCGCGTTTCGGCATCCGCGCCGTGCAGTTGGTTTATAACCGGCTGGACGATGGCCCGGAAGCGCGGGTGCTGCCCGCCTGCGCCCGCCTCAAGCTGGGGGCATTGGCGCGCGTGCCGCTGGCCAGCGGATACCTGTCCGGCAAATACCGTCCCGGCCACGTCTTTCCCGCCGACGACGTGCGTTCTTCCCAGAATGCGGCTAAAGCCGCCGCCCGCATCGGGAAAGCCTTGGAAATCGGCCGCACCGAGGTTCCGGCCGGCATGGACATGGCCCGTTGGGCCCTGGCCTGGTGCCTGCGACGGCCGGAGGTAACCGCCGTGATACCCGGGGCGAAGGATCCCGCCCAAGTCGAACTCAATGCGGCGGCCGCGGACGTCGCCTGGCCTCCGTAGTAGGTTTGCCTTCGGAACCGGGATTGGCTTCGGAACCGCCTCAGACGGGGGCTTCCGCAGGGGCCTTCGCGCCTTCCAGGGCGGAGCGCACGATGTGCGTGAGTTGGCCGTGGGAGAAGGGCTTGGCGAGGAATAGGGATTGGGGCGTACCTACCCCGCCGCGAACCACCTCGTCGTCGGTGTAGCCCGACATGAAAACCACCCGTAAGCCGGGGTTCAGCTCGCGCAGTTCCTTGGCCAACTCGCGCCCGCTCTTGCCCGACAAGACGATATCGGTGAGCAGCAGGTCCAGGCGCCCGGAATGGTTCTCATACATGTAAAGGGCCTCGCGGGCCCCGCTGGCCTCCAGTACCATGTACCCCTGGGCTTCCAGCACTTGGCGTACCAGGTTGCGGACGTTGTCCTCGTCTTCCACCACCAGAACGGTTTCGGAAGGCCGCCCGGGAGCGGTGGTTTCAATCCTGCCGGGAGCGCGGCCCGTCCAATCCTCGACGCAACGCGGGAAGTAGGCGATGAAGGATGCGCCCCGTCCTTCCTCGCTCGCCACCTTGAGACCGCCTTTGCTCTGTTCCATGATTCCGTATACCGTCGACAACCCCAGCCCGGTGCCCTTGCCCGCGGCCGCGCCGTTCTGCTTCGTCGAGAAAAAGGGCTCGAACAGACGATCCTTCACGGTCATGTCCATGCCTATGCCGGAGTCCCGTACTTCCACGCAGACGTACGATCCGGGCTCGGGCTTGAGGTGGAAATCGGATTCCCGTCCCGTCACTTCCGCGTTACGGGTGGCGATGGAAAGGACCCCTCCCGAAGGCATGGCATCCCTCCCGTTCAGGACCAGGTTCATGACCACCTGCGCCACTTGGCCGGGATCCGCCTTGACCTTGCCGATGCTTCCGGTCTCCACCTTGAATTCAATACTCGGATCGATCAGGCGGGAGAGCATCTTTTCCAAATCGAGGATGACGGCGTTGAGATCGAGCACGGAAGGCACGATCACCTGCTTGCGGCTGAAAGCCAGCAACTGTTGCGTCACCAGGGCCGCGCGGTCCCCGGCCTTGCGGATTTCCTCGACGAAGGCGCGATTGGGATCCTCGGCGGGCAGGCGCGCCAGGACCACCTCGCTGTAGCCGTTGATGGCGGTCAGCAGGTTGTTGAAATCATGGGCCACCCCGCCCGCCAGGCGGCCCACCGCTTCCATCTTCTGCGTCTGGCGGATGTGCTCCTCGGCATGCCGCAGCTTTTCGTTGGCCGCATGGGCCTCCTCCACCAGCACGGCCATGCGGCGCAGGGCGGAACGCTTGAGGGACAAGGCGGTCGCCAGGATCAGGCCGGTGAGGGAAACCGTACCCAGGAATGCTTGCAAGAGGAGCAATGACGTGTTCTGATCGCGGAGGGCGAAGGGCCCGTAGCCGCGCAAGTTGCCGGTGACCGCGATCGCTCCCAGTAGCATGACGGCCGCGGCGGCGCCGCGCTGGCCGAAGCGGTAGCAAGCCCAAATCAGGAAAGGAAGCCCGAGGTATTCGAGAGGCAGGTTCCGTTGGCCTACCGGTAACCATCCCCCGAAGGCGGCCTGGCCGGCCAGGAAAAGGCCTGTGGCCAGCGCGAGGCCTTCCGCCAGGCGAATCCGGTTGAGTCGGAATGAGACGCGCCTTCCCACCAAGATGAGGAACGGCGCCAAGACCCACGCGCTGATGGTATCCCCCATCCACCACGTGAACCAGACGCGCGGGGCCAAGTCGTAAGTCGCCAGACCGCGCATGAGCAATACGCCGGTGCCCACTCCCGCCGAGAGCGTCGTGGCCATCATGCCCGGGCCTAAGGCGAACTTGCAAATGTTCGGGATGGTATCGAAAGCGTCCCGCCCCGCGCAGAAGCGTACGGCCATCCAGGCGCCCGCCAGCGCCTCGAGGGAATTCCCCCCGGCGATGAGGAGCGATGCCGCCCAATCCCCGGAGGCGGACATGTTGACGAGGAACGCGCCGACAAGTACCGAGGGCCAAACCCAACGGCCCAGCAGTACCATGGCCGCCAAGGCGAGACCGGTCGGCGGCCATACGGGCGAAGCGCTGGAGTTCAAGGTCGCAAGGGAGAGGCCATAGCGCCCTGCCAGGTAGTAAACCCCGGTGAGCGAGGCCAGGATAGCCGCTTGGCGCAGGCGATGCATGTTATTAAACCGCATGGAGTTAGTCTCCGACCAGACCTTCTATTCTCTCATGGCTATCGGGTATGGGCAAGCGGATTCCCTTCCCTGGGATGGGCCCTACGCACGCTTTGTGCGTGGAATCGCGATCGCAGCTTTGGTTTCCGCCCCAGGTATCAGGGCCTATTTCGTTATTTGGGTCCCTCCTATCGGAGAATGCGGGAGCGCGGTTACCGCCCTCCCTGCGGGCTCGAGTGCATCTGTTCGGCGAAATAGTTGGACAATTCCGCCGCGTATTCCGGCGTCATCGGCCGGCCGGGATCGTATGCCGGGGCAAGGCGGATGTCGTCGCGTCCGGCGTCCACGTCCACGGTCCGATCCTCCCAGTGGATGGCCCCGATCCACGCCGGCGGAACCAGAACCATTTTCCCTGGTCTCCAGTTCCGCGTTCCGGCCACCAGGTAGCGGATGGACCAGTCCTGATCATCGTAAAGGAAATCCTCGACGTGGCCGATCTCTCCGTCGCGGGCGCGCAAATGGTAGCCCGTGACGTCGTCGGTGCTCCGCAGATGCGGATCCCCGGAAGGCTGCGGGGAGCCCTGGGCGTTCGCCTGCAACGATTGTTCGATGGGGCCCGCGGGCGGGATGGGGTAGGGCGTGGGGCCCCAAAGGTAAGGCCCGGCCCAGTAATAGGGCCAGCCGAAATGCCGGTAATAGGCCTCCTCGAATTGCCGGTTCACGGGACGCTCGGATTCTGGCGAAGGGCAGGCGCGAATCTGCTCCTGCGTCAGATTCACGGGTACGGACTTGGCGTCCTCGTCGGGTCGTCCGAGCAGATGCGGGGAAAGCAATACCATTCGGCCCGTGAGCCAGTTGCCCGCCTGGGCGACCACATAGCGCATGGTCCAGTACGAATCGTCGAAATAGAATTCGTCGATATGGCCGATCCGGCCGTCCGACGCTCCCAGCGAGTATTCCTTCATCTTCTTGGCGGATCGAAGCATGCGGCCTCCTTGAGCGCCCTTGGAGGGGGGTGTCGATCCTGAAAATACTTTTCCGGCGGAGGAGGGGATTAGATAAGAGGGCTTCGGAACGGGACCGCCAGGGACGGACCCTGGCGGCCCAGGCGGCCCAGACGTTTTACGCGGACGGATCCAGCGCCGCTCCGGATTCGGCATCGAAAAAACGCCCTCGCGCGAGGCCTAGGGCCAGTTCGAGCCTGTCTCCGGGGCGGCATCCGGCCGTATCCTTGGGCCGGGCGGCGAAGGCCTCTCCTCCGCCCCCTTCCAGATATAGGCAGACCTGCCCGCCTAGCCGTTCCGCCACCGCGATGCGGGCGGCGATCCTGGGGAACGACCCCGAGCGGGCTTCTTCCGAACCGATGTCCTCGGGGCGCAATCCGAACACGATGGGCTTCCCCGCATGTTTCGCCAGATCCCGTTTCCGCGCAGGATCGAGGGGGAAGGAAAAAAGCGGGTGGATGAATGCGGGTTCTCCTCCGGATTCGCCAAGAGCGCCCCGGAACAGGTTCATGCCCGGTGTCCCGATAAAGGAAGCCGTGAAGGCGTTGGCCGGGAACCGATAGAGGGTATCCGGATCGGCGCATTGCTGGATCACCCCGTCCCGCAGGACCACCACGCGATCGCCCAGGGTCATCGCCTCCACCTGATCGTGGGTCACGAATAGCATGGCGGCCTCGGATTCCAGATGGAGGCGCGCGATTTCCACCCGCAATTGCGCGCGCATCATGGCGTCCAGGTTGGAAAGCGGCTCGTCGAACAGGTAGACCTTGGGCTTGCGCAGAATGGCCCGCCCCAGGGCCGCCCGCTGCCTCTGCCCGCCGCTCATTTCCCCCGGGTAACGCCCAAGTAACCCCTCGATGCCGAGGAGTGCCGCCGTCTCCCGCACGCGCTTATCGATTTCGACCTTGGGGGTCCCGCGTAGCTTCAGCCCGAAAGCCATGTTCTCGGCCACGGTCATATGCGGGAAGAGGGTGTAATTCTGGAACATGATGGCCATGTCCCGTTCCCGCGGCGGCAGGCCGTCCAGGGCCTTGCCTTCCAGGACGACCGTTCCGGCATCGGGTTCCTCAAGTCCCGCGATCAGGCGCAGCAGGGTGGACTTCCCGCAACCCGACGGGCCCACGACGGTGACCAATTCGCGCTCGCCTACCGCCAGGGAAAAGCCGTCCAGAGCCTTGACTCCGCCCGGGAAGCTTTTGGAAAGGCCCTCGATCGCCAATTTCGCGCGCGGGCTCATTGCACGGTCAGTTCGGCCAAGGAGGATTTGAAATGCCTTTGCACCAGCAGATATAGGAGCGCCGTGGGGATCAAGGTCATCGCCGATCCGGCCATCAGCAGGCCATAGGGAATGCGCATTGAACTCCCGTACAGGGAACTGAGCGCGACCCCGGCCGTCATATGCTCGGGCGCGGTCAGCATCACCAGGGGGATCAGATGCTCGTGCCAGGCGAGGATGAAATGGATGAGCCCGTAGGCGATAAGCGATGGGCGGAGCAAGGGCAGGCAGGCCAGGAAAACGCGGTACTCCGAAGCCCCCTCGCTGCGCGCCATGTCGAGCAGGTCGTCGGGCAGGCGCTTACAGGCTTGCGTGAAATAGAGTACGCCGATCCCGGAAATGGCGCCGGGCCAAATCACCGACCAGGGCCCGTCCAGCAGATGCAACCGGTTCATCCATACGAAGAGCGGCAGGACCATGACCTGGCGCGGGATCAGCACCACCAGGACCGCCAGCGCGAAGAGAAGGCGCTTGCCGTGGAACGAATGCTTGGCGAATACGAATCCCGCGGCCGCGGAAAGGGCCAAGGCGATGAGCGTTTGCGCGACGGTGATCACGAGGGAATTCAGGAATTGCCGCGGGTAAGGGATCCACTCCCCGGAAAGCAGGCTGCGGTAATGCCGGAGATGGAACTCCTCCGGGAGCAAAGGGAAGATGTTGAAGATCTCGGGATTGGCCTTGAAGGTGGCGAGCACCATCCATAGGAAGGGGAACGCGAATAGGGCGGATAGGAAAAGCAAAACCCCTAAGGCCAGGACGGGACCGGCGTGGCGAGGGCGAACCGGGGAACGTCGATCAGCCATGGACGCCTCCCGGAATGGCCACGGCCTGGCGCGAACGTTCGGCGCGACCCCGGCCGCGCAAGAGCAGGAGCCAAACGGCGAACATCAGCAAGGGCACCATGGAGAAGCCCATGGCCGCCGCCGAGCCGAAGCGGCCCAAGGTGAAGGCGGTCAGGTAATTATAGGCCACCAGGAGCAGGCCGGCATCCAAGGTCCCGCCCGAGCCGCCCAGCAGGATGTAGGCCCCCTCGAAAAGAACGCAGGCATCCAGGAACAGGAACACCGCGGTGAATGCGAGGACATGAGATAGCATCGGCAAGGTGACGTACCGGAAGGCATGCCAGGCGCCGGCGCCTTCGGCGCGGGCCAGATCGTAATAGGCTTTCGGGATCCCGTCCAATCCCGAAAGCAGGATCAAGGTCGTGAAGCCCGACCAACGCCATATCGCCAAAAGGACGAGGGAGAATTTGATCACGCGCGGATCGCGGATCCAATCGACCATGGGCAATCCCAGGGGGGCCGCGACCAGGGCGTTGAGCATTCCGTGCGGCCCGTTGAAAACGAGCAGGTATAGGAATGCGAGGACGGCGGGCGGGGTGAGGCCCGGGAGCATCAGGCAGAAGAGGATGGCGCTCCGGGAACGTGCGTAGGTCCGCCGCAGCAAGTGGGCGAGGCCTAGGGAAAAGGCCGTGACCGCGCTGATGGACATGGCCGCATAGGCCAGGGTGTTCCGAAGCGCGTGGAAGAAACGGGGGTCGTGGAGCAGCTCGCGGTAATGGGCGAGCCCGACGAATTCGGGCTCATCGAATAGGGTATCCGATTGCAGGCTCAAGGAAAAGCCTTGGGCGATGGGGATGAGCCAGAAGGCCACCAGCCCGGCGAAGAAGGGGACGAGCAGGAAGACCGGCAGTGGCTTGCGCCGCGTCTTCAGGGCTTGGTCCCGCCTTTCGAGAGCAGTTCGGTCTTGATGCACCTTGGGGGCCAATTCCATGAACAGGCCCGCCAGGGTCTGCCCGGCGAAATAGGGATCGGCGCGGTTGAAGCGAAGGTCCGTCCAGGCCGGGCGGTAAGGGGTGAAGCAGTTCCCCTGCAGGTAGCGTTCCACGTTGGCGTCCACGTCCGACATGACCCAGTCGATGAACTTCCAGGCGCGATCCTGCTGCTTGCTCTTCTTGAAGATGACCAGCCCCTGGCCCGAAAAGCTCGAAGTCGGGCTTTGGCCGCGGGACAAGGTATCGGTCCAAACCGGCAACGGAATGGCCTTCCACTTACCCGTATGCTTGACGTCGAAGCCCTGGATCATATCCAGGCCGTACCAGTCCGCCCCCATGATGGCGAGCACGCCGTTGTTCTGGACGTAGGAATTGAAGAATTCCGGTTCGAACATGGAACCGCGGTCGGGCACCAGGCCGATGCCCTTGTCCTTCCACTCCTTGATCTTGCGGAGGGTGGAAACCGCCACGGCGGAATCGGGCAGGGGATTCCCGGCCGCGTCGAACAATTCATAACCGCGTTGGCGCATGAGGATTTCGAAGTAAGACCAGTCCAGCACCAGCATGCTGCGGGTTTCGGTGTGGAGCTTCTTCGCGACCGCTTCCAGCTTGGGCCAGGTGTCGATGGACTTGGGCGTGATCCCGAGTTCCTTGAAAACGTCGTCTCGGTAGTACAGGACCACCTCGCTCACGCTCTGCGGAATGCCGTAGACACGATCCTTCCAGCGGAACAGGCCCATGCGTTGCGGCAAAATGCCCCCGGCCATCTCCGACTTTTCCAGGCGCGGGGTCAAGTCCGCGAAGGGGATGGTCCCGCGCAGGTACAAGCTGAAATAGATCTCGTCGAGTTGCACGATGTCCGGCGGATTTACCCCGGTCTTGATCGCGATGGCCAGCTTGTCCGGCATTTCCGTGAAGCCGTAAGAGCGGACGTGCGCATCGAAGGTGGGATCGACCTTGGCCTTATAGACCTGGATCATGTTCTGGTAGTACTTCTCGTCGGTCTGGGAATTGACCCAGAATTCGATGGGCGCAAGGCCCGACTTCGCAGCCGGAGCTGCCGCCGCTTGGGCGGGAGCGGGAGGGGCTGCCTTGGCCGGATCCTCGGACGCGGCGAAGGAACCGCAGGACATCGAAAGCAGGAGAAGCGACAGGGACCTCAAGGACATGTCTGGAGCCTCCTATGGCGGAAAATCGTCAGGAATATACTAATAGGGGAAGGCCGGAAAACGGAGCAAGGGAAGCCATTTAGGCAAGACTTAGAGCCGGCAAGCGATCTCCCCTTTGGGCCTATCCCCCAGCCAGATTCCCACGCCCACGCGCGCATGCTCGCTGCCCAAGGCCGGGAGTTCCCGGGTATCGGGTTCCAGGATGACCTTGATTTGATAGTCGAGGGGATCCCGCAAGTAGGCGTCGATCAATTCGCGGACCTGCGCGGGCAAACCCCCTTCCAGGGGCGCCTCTTCGCCATCGGGCTTAGGCGCGCGGGCCTGGGGGCCCAAGTCCGGGCGGGCGGCCTCCCTCGCGGAAGGCAGAAAACGGTTAAACAGGGCCCGTGGCACCGGTCCGATTTCGACGGTGAAACGGGACATCCGGTCCTGCATGCGATCCCCGATCCGGGTGGATCGGCCCAGCTTGGCGATCCCGTTCCCTTCGTCGGGGGCGCCCAGCCGCGTCTTCAGCGGGATCTCAGTCCAATTGGCTTCGAATTGCCGGATGCGAACCCGCGTGAAGCCGAAGTAACCGCGTAGGAGTTGCTCCAATCCCTTGGCGGAACGCACCCGGTTGCCCAGGAAGCGGGCATAGGGGATACGGCGCAAGTTGAAGTCCGAGGTTTGACCCTCGACGGCGACGCGCTTGTCGCGTCGCGGCCATTGCCCGGTCAGGGCCAGCAGCCGCAAGGTGTACTCATCCGGCCGCGCCGGATCGAATTGGGTCCCGTGCCGGTACTTCTTCCAGGCCCGGTAGAAGAACGAGTACATGCGATGGGTGAAGATATCCAGGAACTTCTTCAGCTCGAAGTATTCGACTTTCCGGAGCGTGATGGGGTCGATGAAGTACGAGGGTAACGGCGAGGATACCCCGTACAGGCCCATGAAGGTGAGGGACATGCGCAGGGGGCCTTCGCCCAGGTTGGGCATCTCGCGCAGGGGAGGGAGGGTGGAAGGATCCGGTCCGGGCTCATCCGGGCTGCGGCGGTTTTCCAGGATATCCGCCTGAGCGCGGAAAGAGAGCGGCGGCAGGATGGCGGCCACTTCGCCGGCCGGGAAACCGAGGCTGTTCAGGGTTTCGAAGCGGAGCGGCTCGGATCCCAGATCATCGCCCGTGCCCAGCTTGCCGCGCTCCGGGAACAACCTCTCCAGGAGATGCACGGCCTGGAAAAAATTCAGGTCCGTTCCCTCGCCCAGGAATAGCCGGTTCAGATCAAGTGGCATCGGCCTTCCCGCGGCGCCAAGGTGAAGCCTTTCCCGGAAGGTTGCAAGGAAACCTTAAGCGAGACCAGATGGTTGATGGATGCGTATTGGGTGAAGAATTCCAGCAGTACGCGGGCGAAGATGTTCAGTTCGCCGGCTTCCGAAAAGGCCCCGTCGCGGATCTCCACCGTGATTTCGGCCCCGGAAACCAACTGGCCGTCAAGCATGAACCCCCGCTTGGACGCCATCGCCGAGCCGACCCCGTCGATCAGCTTCCGGTTCACCGCGCTATGCGTCCAATCGTACAGCGACAGGACTTCCTTGAGGTTGCCCTTCTGGCATAGGGATCGGTAGTTCATGTTCATGTGGGACAGGACGTACCAAAGATAATGGTCGGACTGCGGGGGATAAATAGGGACCGTCGGCCGCGTGAAATTCCCGAATTGGCAGAAGGCGGGAAAGCCCGGGGCGGGATTGGAGATGGCGTTCTCCAGGATCTCCTCGCGCGGCAGGCTGCCGTTGGTGGCGAGGATGCCCACCGACAGGAATTCCTCGGTCAGGGTTTCCACCGGCTTGCGCGTGCCCACGGAAAGGTAGGTCTGGAAGCGGCCCTTGCCCTGCATTTCCTGGCGCGTCTGCCAGAAGGAATCCAGCGCCTCTTCGCCCTTGGCCAGGATTTGGTGGCGGAACTCGCTGAACTTGTGGAAGGGCCGTTGGGCCCCCGTCGATTTATTCACTCCCGTTACGCCTTGCACCTCGTATATCTCCAGCTTGCGCTTGGCGTCCGCGTAGAGCGGGTATTCGAAATGCTTATGGTTGAGGTTCACCGGTTCGGCCGTGGTCGGGAACAGGTTCACCACCGGCGTCGCGTAGAGCCGGAAATTCTCGGTCTTCACCCGTTTGCCCTCGGGCACCGCCTCCGTGAAAAAGAAGGTGAGGGAAAAACGGGAGTAATCGGGCATGGCGGCGATCGGCTCCAGGCCTTTTACGCGCACGAAGCGGAACTTCTCCTCGAAGGCGAAGAACTCCTGCAAGAACCGGCTGCCTTCGAATGAATTGTCCAGGCCCGGCAGCAGGCTTTCGTTTTCCCGGAAGCCGCCGGCCTCGATCAAGGACTGCCCTCCCAACTCCCGGGAATGGCCCTCGCCATCCAAGATCACCTTGGAGACCTTGCCGGTCAGGTAATGGTGCAGGAAATATCCCAGAGTGCGTTCGCCATGCAGGTATATGTCCAGGAAGGGGATGTTCAGCTGGGCGGGATCCGCGCCGGGGTCCATCTGGAAGGACAATTTGAATCCTTCTCCGAGTACGGCATGGTGGACGGTTTCGGCGCCGGCCAGGGTCAGAGGATACATCGTCACGTCTTGCGTGCTTTGGAATCGGCAGGAGACCATTTCCGGGCCGACCGGATTGGAAAGGAATTGCGTCCCGCGCGGGATGACGTAGGGCTTGGGCAGCATGTTGGCCCGGAAGGTGATCTGTACCATGGCCAAGGAGGGGATGCAGCGCAGGAAGGCCGGGTCCGCCATCTCCATCAAGTTGCGGGCGAACTCGGGGAAATCGTCCTCTAGCTTTTGCCGGATGCGTCCGGATAGGAAAGCGAACCCTTCGAAAAGGCGTTCCACGTAAGGATCGCGATCCTCCACCGTGGTGATGTTGAGGTAACGCGCGCGTTCCGGGAAGGCCTCGGCGAATTCCTGGCCGCCTTCGGTGAGGAAGCGCATTTCCTCTTCATAGAATTTCTCGAAATCGGACATGCGCCCTCCTGCGGCTTCAGGTCCTCGCCCGCAGGGGCTGGACCGAGGTTTCGCCCGTGCTGGTGAAACTGGTTTGGAAGGAGATGCGATCGCCACCGCGGACGACGGCGGCCAACTCGAAACTGAGCTTGAACTCGTTCGGGAGGGTGGGCAGCGGGCGGATGCGCACCCGTTCCAATCGCGGTTCGTATTTCGTGATCAGGTTCAGGATGGTGGTTTCCAGCTCCTTGAGGCTGGAGGGGAGCTTGCGATAAATCTCGCTGATGTCCGGAAGTCCGTAATCGTCAAGATGCGGAATGGACCCCTGGCGGGTATTGAACATACGCCAAAGGTGATCGGCGATGCTCTTGGCTCGGCGGTATTCGACCGGGACGGCGCTTACGGGCGTGCCATCGGCGTATTGGTCCGCCAACTTTTCGAACAGGCTCTCCGGAAGGTTACTACGGGCGCCCGCCATGCAGGCAAAGGTAACAAATGCCCCGGCCCGGCCAGCGCTTCGGGAAACCGGTAAAAGAGAAGGCCGGAAGGGAATCCCTTCCGGCCTTCGTCCCTTTGCCCCCCGGATCCGGAACGGATGCCGAGGGAAAGGCCGCCCCCGCACGCGCCGGGCGTTGAACGGGGCGCGGAGGCGGGCGATCGAATCAGACGACGGGCGATTCCCAGTCGTCTTCGGCGGTGATGCCGCCATCGTTCCAGGTCCAGGTGATCTTCTGATAGGTGAAGGCCACTTCTTCGTATTCGGCGAACTTCATCAGATCCGGATGCTTGTTGTTGGGCATGCGGAAATCGATGGAGGCGATGTTGGCATTCAACAGCTTGACGGTGTAATGCTGCTGCTCGGTACCGGTACCGGTGGTGGCCTTGAGCTGGGGGGCCCAGAACTGGAGTTCCCATTCCGGGATGTTTTCATTGTTCACCAAAGCGTTGTAAAGCAGGGGCGAGGATTTGTCCAGCTCCTTGGTGATGACGAAAG
>JAEKLQ010000003.1 GCA_019509785.1 Fibrobacterota bacterium
GAGCAGACGCCGACCCTGGCGCTTGGCGGCAAGGCTTGGGTCTCTCCGGATGGGCACATCGATGAAATCTGGGTCAACGGCGCGGCCTTGCCGGCGTCCTCCATCGCCCAGGCTGCCGACGGCAGCGCCACCTTCTCGACGCCGCTCACCATCGTCGAAGGCTCTCAATTCATCGACGTCGTGGCTTTCGATACCGCCCATTGCGTTTTCGCGTCCCGGAAAATCGCGGTTAACTGGCAGAAGTCCCCTCCGCCGCCTCCGGACACGGTCAAAGCCGTGGTCGCCGCACCCGCCTCCAAGACCAGCCGCGACCCCATCGCCGTGAGCCTTTCCACGCCCACCGCGGGAGCGGATATCTGGTACACCTTGGACGGCTCGACGCCGAAGCCGGGCGAGGCCGGGACCACGAAGTACGTGGGCGCCATCGTGATCGATAAGGATTCGGTGACCCTCAAGGCCATGGCCACCAAAAGCGGCCTCATTCCCAGCGGCATCACCATCGAGAAATACGCCATCCTGCCTTACCGTCTCGTAGGCGTTACCTCGGCGGCTCTGGTGGATCGCATCGGGCAAGGTCCCGACGGCTCGTATTCGCCGCTGTATCGGGACGGTTACGCCGATGCGCTGGCCCTGGTGGTCGATGTTTCCGAAGGCCCCATCGATCCCGTCCAGGCCGCGGCGCAATTGTCCGCCGTCAGCTTGACGGGCGGATTCAAACTCTCGACGGCCGTCCTGGCCGCGGCCTTGGCCGCCCCGGTGGGGGATACTCTCTTCCTGCCGCTGGACGCCAATACCTTGCCCGTCGCGGATGGCCTTTCCCGGCTGACGCTCTCCCTGCCCGGGGCTCCCCTCGTCCCCGCCGACGGCATGCTGGCCCCCGGCGCGCTTTCGGTGCGCGATGCCATCGCGCCGGTTCTGCGTTCCGCGGTTCTGCACATGCACGACCCCGCCGCGGGTAACGCCCCCGATACCCTGACAGCCGTATTCAGCGAACCGCTCGTTCCCTCGGGCCGGGCTTCGACCGCGCCCATGCAAGGACGCCTCTTTACCCTGCTCGACGCATCCGCCTTGCCGGTCCCGGCCACGGCCGCCGATAGCCTCGCCGCCCGCTACGGCTTCACCGTCGATCCCGGAACGCCCGCTCCCGCTACTGCAGGGGGAGGGGCAGCCTATGTCTTCCTGGTGCGATCGTCCGATCGAGGCGCGGGAACGGCGGTCCAGCCTAAGGGCGGGGATTGGATTTGGATCGATCCCGCGGGCGGGGTGGCCGATACCTCGGGCAATGCCCAGATCTCGGCCAGGAACCATTGGGTGCCCCTGCGCCTGGCCGTACCGGTGAATTTCAAGGTCGGGCCCACCGCCCCCGGCGCCGTCGTGCGCGTGCCCACCGGCCTACCCCCTAACGATCCGATCTGGTCGACCGTCGCTGATGGGACCGGCGATCTCGGCAGCACCGGAGGCGTGCGCATCGCCGTGCGCAACGCGGCCGATCCGACCCGCTTCGGCGGCCTGACCGTGGATGGAACCGCTCCTTTCCGGATCCAAGTCCGGGTCTTCAGCAATCTGGGCGTGCCGCTGACCGAATTGAACCTGAACCTGGGGGAGGCCGATTTCGCCCGCCTTCCCAAGAACGGCAACGGTTCGCGTCGCCTGAATCTGCTGTGGAACGGGCGGTCCGACGCGGGCCAACTGGCGGGGACGGGCGCCTACATCTACGTTTGGCGCGTAACGGGCATCGACGTGCAAGGCCAAGCGGTCACGTCATCGGACAAGGTCATATACGGTTTGATCCGCGGGATCTGAGGCGGGCGTTTCAGTAACGGGCATGGCTTCTCCTGGGGCTTCCTCTCACTAAGTTTACGGACTTAAAAAGCGCCATTTTGTCCGAAGTAATTAGTTTTCTGGACTGATCCGGGAGAAGGGAAATGGGCATGGTCGGTCGAAACCGCCAAGGCGGGCGATGGGGTTTTCTGATAGCCTGTTTGCTGCTCCAAGCGGCAGTCGCAGGCGCGGCATCGATCGATCACGACGCCCTCCATCATGCCTATAATGAAGGTGATTTCGACGCGGTCCTTAAGCTGACGGATCCCTTCACGAACGGAAAAGAGACCTATTCCCGCTCCGATAGCGCTTTCGTGTTCAAGCACTTGGCCGTGGTCTACTCTGCCAATCCCAAGACCCGGGAAAAAGGGAAGTACTACATGTACCGCCTGCTGGAAATGCTTCCCTCCGCCGAACTGGTCGATATGTACGTCAGCGATGAGGTCGATCGCCTTTTCGACAAGGTTCGTAAGGAATTCAAGTCGCGCCAAAAGAATTTCGGCGTGGATACAACTCTTATCAGTTTGCCGGAAAAGGAGCCCGCGCCCAAGGCGTCGGTCGTCGCAGCGAATTCCGCTCCTCCCCCGGAGGCCCCGAAGGCATCAGGAAAGAAGAGGATTGACCCGATCTGGTATTGGGTCGCCGGAGGCGGGGTAGTCGTGGGCGCGGGAATAGCGACGGTGCTGCTGATGCAGCCCAGCGCGCCCGAGGGGAAGACCTATGTCATTTCCGGAAATTGAGAGGGGAATCGCCATGAACGTTTCCCGGTTTCTACTCGGCATGCTCCTGTTCGGGGCCGTATTGCTTGCGGCCATGGTCTCCTTCCAGGGATGCAACACCACCTCCCCGGAGGACAAGTTCAAGATCGAGGCCGATTCCGCATGGCTGGCATTCGATCGATTGGTCATCTTCCGCGATTCGAAATCGCAAAAGCCCGACACCCTTTTCAACGGCAAGCTCGCTTCCATCAATGGCTTGAACGCCCTGTCCGCCGGGGATTACGACGGCGGCAAGGTCCAATTCACCATCCAGGGCTATGTCGGCGGCCAATTGGTCTTGAGCCAAACACGGGATTATGACGGTGCGACGAAGATCACGCAAGTGAATACGTTAGTGGATTTTTCCGCGCCACCGACCTCGGTAACGCTTTCCCAGGACACGCTACGGACAAGCGTAGGCGCCCAAAGCGGTATCCTGATCGCTTCCGTTTTGCCTGCCAAAACGCGGCAATCCGTGACCTGGAAAAGCCTGGGAGGAGTCGGATACCTGGTTTTCCAGAACGGGGACAGCGGAACCTCGGTAAAGGTTTACGGCAATACGATCGGCATCGGCAAGGTCATCGCCCAGGCCAGGAACGACACGGGCAAAGCGGATACCGCCATCGTGATCGTTTCCGATTCCACTATCGTGGGCTCGGTAGAGATGGATCCCGATTCGATCCAACTGCATGAGAACGGCGAGACCTATTCTTTCCAGGTCCGCGCCGTTCCGGAGGGGGCAAAGCTTTTTTTCGATTCCCGCGACAGCCTGGTGGCCTCGGTGGATTCGGCCGGCAAGGTTACGGCGCACCGCGAAGGAACTACGCGCATCGTGGTCAGGACGGAAGCCGGATTCTTCGATTCGTCGATAGTGGACGTCATTCCGGTCCGCGTCCTTCCTTCGGTAACGCTTCGGCCGGATTCGATCCAGTTGAAAGAGAACGGCCAAGTCTTCGCATTGCAGGCCCTGGTCGTCCCGGCAGGGGATAGCCTGGACTTCCTTTCCCGGGACACGTCGGTCGCCACGGTCGATGCCTTCGGCCGGGTCCGTTCCCGCAAACTGGGCAAAACCCGCGTAGTGGCCACCGCGGCGAGCGGCAAATCCGATTCCACGGTGGTGGAAGTGATCCAGGAAGTGGTGCCGCCGGGTTCGGTAAGGATCAGCCCGGATTCCATCCGGTTGAAAGAAGGCGGGAAGCAAGACACGCTGAAAATAAACCGCTCCGCGGATTTGCCTTCGGCCCGGGTCACCTTCCAAAGCCGCGACACCGCGGTGGTCAAGGTCGATTCCCTGGGCCGCTTCCGCACGGGCAAGCCGGGCAAAGCCTGGATCGTGGCGACCATCGAAGGTGGTGATCCGGACTCGTCCCTGATCGACGTCTTCGCCAACGCGGGTCCGGTGATCGAATCGTTCGGCCCGAATGCCACCGTTTCCATACGCGACACCGCGGCCTTCGCTTTATCCGCCCAGGACCCGGATGGGGTGATACGCACGGTCGTATGGCGCTTGGGCAAGGATACTTCGGTTCAGGTGCGGGATACGGTCGAGAAATCCGTCGTGCAGCGCTCCCGCACCGCGGTATTCGCCGATACGGGAACCTATCTCGTCCGCGTGTCCGTCTTCGATGAGAACGGTGCATCGGCGAGCGATAGCGCGACCGTGCGGGTCGTGCTCGACCCTCCCGTGGTCAACGCGGGCCGTGATACCGTCGCGAAGGCCGGGGCAAGCCTGGTATTCACGGGCTCGGCGACCCAGGCCTTCGGGCGCGTCGTCATGTGGAAATGGGATTATGACGGGAACGGGATTTGGGATGATTCATCCGCCACCTCCCCGACCTTTTCCCACGCCATATTCAAGGAAGGGCGCTATGCCGCGACCCTCTACGCCCGCGACGACGACGGGAACGTCGGAACCGATTATCTCTTGATTGATATCACCAACAGCCCATTGGTCTCGTTCGGCTTGTCCCCCCGGGATACCGTGATTTCCATCAAGGATTCCGTTCCCTTCCTGGCGCAGGCCGCGAGTTCGGACGGGCAAGTGCGTAGCATATCCTGGGATTATGACGGAGACGGCGCGCAGGACGAGGCGCTCAGCGTCAACGAATCGTCCCTCACCTTCCGGGGCGGATACCGTTATAACGTCGCGGGAACCTATAAATTGTCCTTGAAAGTCACGGACAATTCGGGACGCACCGTTATTGATTCCGCCAGGATCACGGTCAAGCAGGATCTGCCGAAAGCCTTGGCCGGAGCGGATACCTTGGTGTTCACCGGCACGAGCATAACCTTGCATGCCAGGGGCATCGATACCTTGGGCATGATCGTAAAGAAGGAATGGAGCATTTCCGGAGGCAAATTCGCCACCGCCTCGCAGCCGGACACCACCTTTACCGCGCCGTCCACCGCGTCCGCCTTGAATTGCATCCTCCGCGTCACCGACGACGACGGTTTCTCTTCGACCGATACGGTGATTGTCACCGTGGCCCTGCATCGCGAAACGCGGCTTACCGGCCTGAGCGTGTCCGCGGGAAAAACCTTACCGGCATTCAACCCGGATTCCCTGGTGTACCGGGATACCGTGGGATTATCGGTTGCCTCCGTGAAATTGACGGCAACGCTCCGGGATGTCAGCTCCGGCATGAAGCTGAACGGCAAAGCCTTGGTTTCAGGAATTGCTTCGGACTCCTTGAAACTGAACATGGGCCTCAACACCTATACGATAAGCATCATCGCCGAAGATACCGCCTACAAGAAAACCTATACCGTGCAGGTGGTGAAGATCGATGACGTTCCGCCCTTAGCCCCGACTGTTTCCGTTCAGGATACGACCGCGGCGGCGGTGTTGGGCCGCCCCATCTGGACCTGGGTGAGCGGCGGGGGCGGAGGCGCTGGCTATCGGTATAAATTGGATGACACCCTGATGGCCGCCGGAGCGACGGCCACGGCTGCGGCCGCATATCAACCCGATACCTTGAAATTCCTGACGGTCGGGTACCATACCTTGTACGTGCAAGAAAAGGATAGCGCCAATAACTGGTCCCCTTCCGGCAGCGCCCGCATCTGGGTCGGGCCCATCTCGTGGTATAAGCTGGACAACAACGGTTCGGATTCGGGTTTGAACGCCGCAGCCTTGGTTTTCACGGGCGGGTCGGCCTTCGCCGCGGATCGGAAAAGCGTTAAGCTATCGGCTTTGGAATTCGACGGGACAGGCGGATCGGCTACCGTCGCCTTCCCCAAGATCGCCGCGGGATCGAAATTCACCTTTTCCTTCTGGTTCAAGAATGCGGCGAAAGACACCGCCACCCGTATCATCGCCGCTACCCCGGACAACTCTATTTTCTTCTCGGCGAAACCGAACGCCATCGCGTTCGGCGTAAGCCTTTCCGCCTCGTTTTCGGCTTCCGGAATCTTCATTGCGGGTCTGTGGACGCATGCGGCGGGGGTTTACGATGGCAAGACCGTGCAATTGTACGTGAACGGTGTACTTGTCGGCACGCTAGCCGCAGCCGGGTCGATTTCGGGCGATTTGACGGGGCTTCGCTTCGGGGGGACGGACGGAGCGCCCTGGTCGGGAACCCTGGATGATGTCCGGATCTACAGGCGCGTCATGACCGCCGGCGAAATCGCGAAGATCTACGCCCAATAAGGGTTCACCTCGTCGCGCGCCAACCGCACCGGCGCGTGTATATTCAGGGGATGCCTATGTACGACTCGCGAAAATGCGCCCCACGAAAATACGCATCATGGAAATCGAATCCACTCCCGGCCATGCTGGCGGCCATCGTGATTCTTTCCGCCCCGGCGGCCTTTGGCGCCGAGCCATCCGACTCGCCCGACGCGGATGGAGAGCAGGTCCTCACCCGCGGTCCGGTGCATGAGGCTTTCGACGGGGTCATTTCCTATAAACCCGAACCGGGGATCGCGGTTCCCAAGGAACCTCCCGAGGCCGTGGAAGAGGTCCCGCCGGGCGAGAAGCCCGAAGGTGAAAACGTGACTTGGATCCCAGGCTATTGGGCCTGGGACGATGAACGGAACGATTTCCTGTGGGTGAGCGGGATCTGGCGCGCATTGCCCCCGGGTCGGCAATGGGTCCCCGGCTATTGGGGAAAGTCCGGCGATGATTATCGTTGGACGACCGGCTATTGGGCGGATACCGCGGCCACGACCACGACCTATCTGCCGACTCCCCCTCCGGCGACCTTGGAGGCCGGCCCCAACATCGCGGCCCCTTCCCAGGAAATGGTGTGGATCCCGGGTTGTTGGCTTTGGGCCGGGCGCCATTACGCCTGGAGCCCCGGCTACTGGATGGCCGCGCAGGCCGACTGGGCATGGAGCCCCAATTATTACGTGTGGACCCCGCGCGGCTGGGTCTTCGTGGATGGGTATTGGGACTATGCCGTCGAGCGGCGCGGCGTGCTCTTCGCCCCCGTTTATTTCGAACCCCGCTGGCGCGAGCATCGCGATTACCGCTATTCTCCGCGTATCGTAATCGATTTGGCCGTCTTTCCGAACCATCTCTTCTTGCGCACGCGCGACGAGCACTATTATTTCGGCGATTACTACGCGGCGAGTTATTCCAATCGGGGCTATTACGCTTCTTTCGCTTATCAATCCCACGGCTACGGCTATGATCCCATATACGCGCATCAACGGTGGGAGCATAGGGAGGACAGGGATTGGGAAAGGCATGTCGAAGCGCAGTACCGATACCGCCAAGACCATGAAAACGTGCGGCCGGTTCGGACCTGGGTGGCGCAAAAGGGCGTGCGCAAGATCGAAGCCCAAGAGGAAAGCAAACCCGTCGCCATGCCCTATGAGCAATTATCAAAGCGCCCCGATCCCCAAAGGCGATTCCAACCCCTGGCCGCCGATGAGCAAAAGCAATTGGGCCAACGCGGCCAGGAAGTCAGGAAATCCCGGGAAGGCAGGCGCAATCTGGAAGCCAAGCCCCGCAATCCCGCGGGGGAAAAAGCGCATGCGGCCGGAGAGCCTTCGACATTGGAACTTCCCCGCTCTCCTATCGTATTCAAACCCTTCGAAGCGAAAAACGGCCGGGACCTGGCGCCTCCGCGGCCGGGAAAACCCTCCGTAGGAAATCATAAAGGGAAACGCAAC
>JAEKLQ010000004.1 GCA_019509785.1 Fibrobacterota bacterium
AAGAAATACGTATGCAAAAAGCATCATATTATGTAGGCTTTTGCATATGAAAAGACGAGCCCGTTGGACCTTGTGGTTGGAGGGGACGCCGGCGTCGGGCCGTGTCACCTTCACCTTAGAGGAGGCGGCGCGTCGGGCTTCCGCAGAACATAGGACCGTGAGTCAGGCTCTGCGACGGGCCTCCAAAGATGGATGGGTGACCCTGATCCATCGGGGCCTTTATGCCTGGGTCGCTCCGGAATACCGACGCGACAAAGTTCCCCCGTTCTATTGGGTGATCCAAGCGTGGATGGATTTCGTGAAGACGCCCTATTATGTCGGTTTGCTTTCGGCGGCCTCCCTGCATGGATCGGCACAGCAGGCGCCCATGGAATATCAGGTTCTTACCAAACACCAGGTCAGGAATACCGGATATGGGCGTACCCGGGTCCGATTCGTAGTCCGGAAAAATTGGACCCAATCAGGGCTCCTGGAGAAGAAGCAAGGCTACTGGGGAATTCACTCCGGGAGAAAAAACTGGAACAGGCCCTGGAAGGTGAGGCGACGCCGGTTCTGCAAAGGCTGGGTTGGCTTTTGGGCCACCTCGGTTTTCCAAAGAGGTGCGATCAGGTAGCGGCGATCCTGGCAGGCCGGGGCATTGAAAAGAAGGTGAAACTGGATTCGAGGGATAAGCGAAGTGGACCTCTGGATGAACGGTTCCAATTGTGGGTCAACTATATGCCGGAGGTGGAAGGATGATTGAGGCGGGCCACCTTATCGCTTGGAGGAATGTTGTCCCTTGGGCGGATCCGGTACACGTGGAACAAGACCTGGTATTGTCCCGCGCCTTGGTGGAATTGTTCCACCAAGCACCCATCGCTGATTCCTGCACGTTGCGCGGCGGAACCGCGCTCAACAAGCTCATTTTCAAACCCGCAGCCCGATATTCGGAAGACATCGATCTGGTTCAGGAAACCGCTGGTCCAATCGGCCCGATTCTCGACGCCGCTCGGGATGCGATCAGCCCTTGGCTGGGCAAGCCGAAAGTGGAAAGGCTCAAGCGGGGTACGACGGTCGTCTGGAAATTCGAGACGACCACACAACCGGTCAAGATGAGCCGGCTCAAGCTGGAAATCAATACCCGCGAACATGGATGGGTGGGAACCTCGAAGAAAATGTCCTTCAAGGTGGAGAATACCTGGTACACCGGCGAGGCGGACGTTCCGACGCTTGATCTGGAAGTGCTTCTGGCCACCAAGCTGCGAGCGCTTTATCAACGGCGCAAGGGTCGGGACCTATTCGATCTCCATGTTTCGGTAAACCGGTTTCCCGCCCTTGATCTGCGGCGCGTGCTGTCAGGTTTCCGCACCGTGATGGAGAAGGAAGGGCACCCGGTCAGTTGGAGGGAATTCGAGATCAACCTTAATGACAAGGTTGAATATCCAGGTTTCAAGGAGGACATTCAACCCTTACTGGCCGAGGGCGCCTTCGATCCCGCTCCTGCCTGGGCGGACCTCGCCCCTCGCCTGCAAGCTGCCTGGGAGCCGGAGTGATTCGCTCCCTGGTTGACCGACACGTTCGCCAAGCCGCTCCACGATCTCGCAGACACCGTCTGCAAAATCCTCGCTAAATCATATGCCTGTAATTCATTTACCGCTATTCCAAGCATATGACTCATGAAGTCTCGTGATGGGCGTGGCAGGATAAAATTCCCATGCCTCGGGCTGCGCATACGGTTGTCGCGTCCTTCGCTTGCGCGAAGGCCGCGCCAATCCTCGTTCCTTTCCCCTCCATCCCGTTCCCGGGATTCCGAGGGCGCTCCGGATACCCCGGGGGGCCTCACGTGCCGCTCGGCGCCTGTCGCTACGCGCCAGGGGGAGGGGGGAGTCCGGTCTGCGCCCGGACAACGGAATGATCCTGAAGAAGTTCGTATTCGATTAATCGGGCGAAAAGGAAGCCGTAATGCGGCAGCCATCACCCGCAAACCCCGCTTCGCCCGCAATCGGCGGAACTAGAGGTGGCTTAAGATGTTCTTCAGCTGCCGCACATGACGCTTGCTATGCGCAGTCAGGAAGCGGATCCACTCCTGCGCCGTCAATTCCCCGAATCCGATGACTTCGAATTCCGGGCAAGTAAAGGATAGGTCATGCTCGTTCACGTAGGCGGCGATCCCGTCCGCCGCGTTCCGTAAGCCCTCCAATAATTCCCTTCCCGAAATCCTGCCCGTCGAAGGAACGATGAATTCCGGGGGTTGGTATTTCGTGGTGAAATCCAGGAATACGGAATCGATTTGCGAGGCCTTTTCGTCCGCCAGCCGCTGGGAGGGAATGGCCTGGACCTTTGGTAAATCGATCGCCCGGTAGGATTTCAGGAGATGCTCCCCTAACTGCCCCGCCGTCCAGCTTCCCGGAAAGGGGACCTGGTTTATCCGCGCATCGTCCAAAGGCTCCAGCAGGGAAAGCAGTTCATTCTTGATGGCCACGAGGTCCGAAAGCTCTTCTTGCTGGGTCATTTTTCCGCCCGCGCCTTCAACCGGCTATGGGTGAATTTCCAGATGAGCGGGAACCCGGCCTTGTGCTCCTCCTTCAGTAATCCCAGGGCGATGTGGTGGAATTTGATCAGGGTTTCGCCATCCACCTGGCTCAGCCGGTATTGGATATTCGAAACCGTGGGATAGGACATCATCAAGGGACCGGAGATTTCGAGCAAGGTCGAGCGCTTGATGGCTTGGACGTGGCCCCAGCAATGGCCATCGTTATTGCCGAGGTCCCGGTACCAACGTCCGCCGGGCCATGCTTCGAGTATCATGGGAAGCGGCTTGCCCGTTTCCAATTCCTGGTGCGGCCCGATTTCCTCGAGGATGGCCGCGAAGGTGGCGTCCAACGAGGCGCGCACGCGGATTTCCTCGGTGAAGCTCGTGGTCAGGTTTTCTACGGATTGTTCTTTCGTGATCATGTTTCCTCCTTGATGAAATCATTTTTCGGATCAGTGAAGACAGGCTCGCCTCAGGCTTGGCCTTTGCCTTCGGCGCGTTCCTTGATGCGCAGCAACTTATGATGCCAGTACCGCTGGAAACCGCCCGCCCAGTCATGAAGGGGACGGATGGCTTCGGCGTTGGTTCTGTAAAGCATTTGCCTCCCCTCGCGGCGGACCCGGACCAAATCCACGTCCCGCAGGACGCGCAAGTGTTTCGAAACGGAAGGCTGCTCCAGCCCCAACAGATCGACGATGTCCCCGACCGGCCGCTCTTGGCTGGCCAGGAGTTCGAGGATTTCCCTACGGCGGGATTCCGCGATGGCGTTGAAAATATCCGACGTGGTAGCTGCCCTGGACATAGGGGATAATATATATGCCGATATGGGAATATGTCAAGACCCAGTCTGGAGGGGGCATTGGGCTCCGCGCCTATCCCACTTGCGCCAAGCGGAGTCTTATAAAGGAATCTTGATGGCCCGGCTGATCCCGCCGACCTCGAACCGCAGGAAATAGATCCCGGGGGCGCGGGATCGATCCGACAAAGGCAATTCCCATTCTCCCGGCTGCCGGAACCCATCCGCAAGCAACCAGGCCTTCCCACGTAGGTCGCGCAATTCCAGCCGGATCCGGGCCGGGGCCTTCACCGAGATCAGGAGCGCGGGGCCGGAAGCGCCGCGAACCACCCGGATATCGCCGGGGCCGGAAAGCCCTTGCGGGCCCGGAAGCAACCGGGTGGGGATCAATTCGGCCAGGGGCCGGCTCCATACGCTTGCGCCGTAAGTGCCCGCATAGAGGGACTGGTCCATGATGGCCAGGGCGGTAACCCGGGTCGTGACGCCTAAGCCCTGGTTGACGGCCGTCCAATTCGCCCCTTGATCCGCGGAAACGAAAACGCCATCGGTGTCGCTGGCCGCGAAGAGGATCGCGCCGCTGGATGCTAAAGTGGTAAAGCGGCGGTGATTCCCGTCGACCAGGGTCCAGCTATCGCCGTGATCGGGGGAACGGTACACGCCGGTTTTGCCGGCGGCGTACAAGCCATCCCCGCTTTCCGCCAAGGCGAGGAATGGGCCGGGGGGATTCGCCTGCGGGGAAGTCAAATCCAAGCCGCCATCCTCGGAGCGATAGAATCCGCTCCGATCAGCCAAATACACGTACTTCCCTGCAAGCAGCAGATCGGCAGGATCATCCGAGGAGGCGAGGGTCCCGGCCAAGTTCTGCACGCAAGGCCAAGTGCTCCCGCCGTCCCTGGAGATCAATACGCAACCCCGGTCGCTCGCCACGATCCCCATCTCCGTGGCAATGGCGTCCTTCATGGGAGAAGAACCTTGCGTATAAATGGTCGTGTTCTGCTTCCAATCCGCGCCGCCGTCGTGGGAAATCCATAACCAATTATTCTGGGCGAAAGCGAAAATGGAATCGCCACGCACCGCCAGAGCCGAAACCGCGTCGGTGCGATCGTAGTCCGGGGTGATATTCGACCAGGTCGCGCCTTTATCCCCGGTCGCGTAAACCCCATGATGGCCCCAATGCGTGCCGATGAAGAGGCGGTTCGCGCCGATGGCGAAGTTGGTGATTTCCATGGCCGCGGGCGAGGCCGGGGCGAAATGCTTCCCGCCGTCGGTGGAACGGAAGCCTCCCAGTCCCTGGGTGCCGGCGAACAGGGTATCGCCTCGGGCGATGAAGGAAAAGTAGTCGGCCATTCCGCCCACACGCGCCCATGTATCGCCGCTATCCTTCGAATGGAACAGGCTGGAATCGCTGGCCGCGTACAATCCCGATCCATCGGCGACGATGGAAGTCAGGTAAGCGGTAAGGTGGGACGACCAGTCCTCCCAGGTCTTCCCGTTGTCGGAAGAACGGTAGGTCAGGCTTCCCGAGGATCCGAAAAGGAGCCGGCCCAAGGGAGTAATGCTGCTCATGATGGGGAAGGGCGGGGGCCTCGGCGGATAGGTCTGAGGCGGAGGCTGAGGCCCGGACCAGAGGTAGGTCCATGAGCCCGTGGATCCGCTATCGGCCGAACGGAAGAGGCCCTGGGAGGTGACGCCGTAGAGATTGCCGCCTTGGACGGCGAGCTGGTTGATTTGCCAGTTTGGGACGGTATCGCCCAGGCGCGCGGATAGATCATTGACGTGGGCCCAGGTATCGCCGCTGTCGCCGGAGCGGAAAAGGTTTTGTTTCGATCCCGCGATCACGAAATGCCCCAGGGAAACCAGGCTTCCCGAATAGATCCAATCCGCCGAATCCTGGCTCGTCGCCGCATGCAAGACCTGAGACCAGGTCGCCCCTTGATCGGAAGACCGGTAAACGCCGGCCGGGCCGGTCGCGAACAAACGGGTTCCGCTTGCGACGAAGGAGACGGGATGGAAACCGGGAGCGACGCAATTCCAGGTCGCGCCCGCATCCGCGGATTTCCACAGGCCCGCCGCGCCTGCGACGTAGACCGTCTTCCCGGTTCGATAGAGAGGAGCGATCATCCCTCCCGATGGCCCAATCGGCTTCCAATCCGCGTGGACGTCACCGAGGGCCAGGAGCAAGAGGCCGGTGGTTAAGGCGCGGGTCGCGTCCGCAAGCATTTTTCGTGGTTGCATGATCCAAAGATACGCCATTCCGCCCTTTTTTAAGGGGGCTTTCGAAAGAGGCTTGCAAAACATTACACCTTAAGGTATAATATGGAAATGGATCGCTTGACGATACCGAATAGGAGAGGATTATGAAATTCATTTTGATATCCCGGCATACCGGCGGCAGGAAAGTCCCTGAAAACGAAACTGATCAAAACCTGAAGGATTTGACGGAATGGATGGGCCTGCTCAAGGCCGAAATAGCCATGCCGACTAGGGACGGAAAAAGCGTGACTTCGAAGAAAGTCGAAGAATACCAAGGGGAGGTCGGCGGGGTGATCATCTTCGAGGCTGAAAACGTGGATCGGGCCATTGCGCTGGCCCAGAGATCGCCGGGATTGAAATACGGCTGGACGCACGATATCTTCCCGGAAATCTCGCTGAGTCAAGCCGCCCAGAAGTGAATGGCGACGACAGGCTGCCTGGGCGCCTGAAAGGCGCCTTGCACTCGGGGCGCGAAGCGCGCCTTCGCATCCCTGGCGCGTCTACGCCTTTTTTTCCTCCGGTTTGACGCCCGTCATACGCGGGCCTCCGCCTCCGCCCCGCAGCTTGACCAAGGTGGTCAATAAATCGAACCAGAACGGCGCGCCGAACGATACGGCCAACGCGGTTAGGAGGATGCCGACGATTCCGGATTTCAGTTTGCGGAAGAATTCGCCGATGCAGGTGAGCCATGATCCGCTGGCATGGGACTTTTCCGCCTTCCACTTCGTCTCCAATTCCTTGAGAGCCAAGCCGGCAGCACCGGCCGCGTCCGCAACCTTTTGCCTATCGGTTATGGCCCTCGATTCCAAGGCGGACATTTGCCTTTTCCAAAGAATGCCAAGCGAGTCGGTATTTTTGACGCCGGGATCGTTTCCCTTTGGGGTATTCGTTGACGCGGTTGCCGAATCATGCGCAACACCCGCGTTCACCCCGTTCATCCGTTCCCTGAGCTCGGCGCGGTACTCCCAAGCGGATTTCAGGGAATCGAAAGTTTTCTTGATCAGGATTTGCGGGTCGTACTTTTTCCCCGCCACTACGCGCAAGGAATCAAACGTGGCCTTGTATTGGGCGGAATCCAAAGGAGGCGTTTTCTTGGTGAAGTGCCAGCCGAAAACATGGGCCGTATCCAGACCTTTGATTTCGGTTTTGATTAACCCCGACACCCGCGCCTGGAGCGTATCCAAAGGCTGTTTAACGGTGTCGGCCCCCGACAACTTTTCCTTGTAAGCCGGGGATAGCCCATCGAAACCCGCCGCCTGGGCGGTGACGATTTGACGAGCCGTGGAATTGTACATGAAGTATTGGAATAGCCGGATCGAATCCGCGTAGAAGAACAGGGCGATGAGCAAGCCCCACCAGAACAAGGATCTGCCGGCGTCCCGCTTATACCAACCGGTGGCCCGATCCATGGTCTCCTCGTACCATTTCGCCAACAGCTCCCTTAATTTCCGTTCACGCGCTGCCGGCAATCCATCCGGTCCCGCAACCGCCGAAGGCGAGTGGAACGCTTCCCGGATAAAGGTTCTCATTACTTCCTGCACGCTCGCGGGAATATTCTTCAGGTTGGCCAACTCCGGGTATTTCGCGTCTTGTAAGTACTGTCTGACATCGCATATATCGAGCAACGCCGTTACGAAGGTTTCTTTGCTGATATAGGACGGCTTTTTGGAATCCTCCGGGCCCAGGTATTTAATCAGGCTATTTTCGAAAAAGGCATCGGCCAAGGCGTAATCTTTGGACAAATCCGCGGCGGCTTTCGGCGCGCCATCGGCCGCCACGGCGGTTTTATTATTCGAAGCGGCGATTTTGCGATGCCTCATCAGCGGGAAGCTGATGGGAAAGGTAAAGAGTTTCAAACCGCTTTTCAGGAAATCCCGGATTTCCGAAACTATGCCCGGCAATTTGCTGGTCGCCTTGTCATCCGACAACATCCTCCGGATGGCCTTGACCAAAAAGACGGCGCGCGTATCCAGGTATTGGGATTGGATTTCATGCAGAAGGGAAGCCAATGCGCTCAGGCTCGCGAAAACGAAAACCATGCAGACGATGGCTTCCAGGAACGGGGAGTTTATCAATGGGCCTCCGGATATTTTCGGTCCTTCAGGGTAGCAAAATGATTCATATTTTGTCTCATGCAAAATGCGCATAGCCAAAAGCCATGAACCGTCCCGGCAATCTGCTCGAGCATTTATGCGAAAAATTGAAATTGGAGACTAACAAAAGAATGCTTGTCCGGTTATGCTGCATAGGCATTACGTCCCTTATACTTGGGTGCGGAAGTCCGATATTTCTTTCCCCCGCCGCGAACGTAAAACCAGGGGAATACCTG
>JAEKLQ010000005.1 GCA_019509785.1 Fibrobacterota bacterium
CACCCGGCTGAACCTGCCGCTCACCGAATGCGGGCTGGGGCTCGCGCCGAATGCCGAGCAGTACCTGCGCTCGCGCAGCCGGCTGGCCGGCCTCTACGAGCCGGCGTGGCTCGACAACACGCTGATGCTGGCCGCGCAATGCACCTTCTCGCTCGCCGAGCTGAAGTACGAGTACCCGCGCGAGGTCGTGCCCGAGGGCATGACGCCGATCGCCCACCTGCGCCGGCTCACCTATGCCGGCGTGCCGAAGCGCTTTCCCGACGGGCTGAAGCCCCAGTGGTCGAAGCTGATCGAGGACGAGCTCGCGCTGATCGAGCAGCTCGGCTACGAGGCCTACTTCCTGACGGTGGCCGACATCGTGCGCTGGGCCCGCGCGCGGGGCATCCTGTGCCAGGGGCGCGGCAGCGCGGCGAACTCGCTGGTGTGCTACTGCCTCGAGGTGACCGAGGTCGACCCCGAACGCGCGACGCTGCTGTTCGGCCGCTTCATCAGCGCCGAGCGCAACGAGCCGCCCGACATCGACATCGACTTCGAGCACCAGCGCCGCGAAGAGGTCATCCAGTACATCTACGGCAAGTACGGCCGCCACCGCGCGGCGCTGACCGCGGTCGTCATCAGCTACCGGCCGCGCAGCGCGGTGCGCGACGTCGGCCGCGCGCTCGGCATCGACCTGCAGCGCATCGACGCCGTCTCGAAGAGCCAGCAGTGGTTCGACGGCCGCGGCATCAGCCGCGAGCGCCTGCGCGAGAACGGCTTCGATCCCGATTCGCTGGTGGTGCGGCAATGGGCCGAGCTGACCGGCATGCTGGTGGGTTTTCCGCGCCACCTGAGCCAGCACCCGGGCGGCTTCGTGATCGCGCGCGACCAGATCGAGCAGCTGGTGCCGGTCGAGAACGCCGCGATGGACAAGCGCAGCGTCGTGCAGTGGGACAAGGATGACCTCGACGCGCTCGGGCTCATCAAGGTCGACATCCTCGCGCTCGGCATGCTCAGCGCGCTGCGCCGCGCGCTGGAATTCATCGGCCACAAGCGGGGCCGTGAGTTCCGCATGCAGGACATCGCCGAGGGCGACACGCCCACCTACGACATGATCTGCCAGGCCGACACCGTCGGCGTGTTCCAGATCGAGAGCCGCGCGCAGATGAGCATGCAGCCGCGCCTGCGGCCGCGCACCTACTACGACCTGGTGGTCGAGGTCGCGATCGTGCGGCCCGGCCCGATCCAGGGCGGCATGATCCACCCCTACCTGAAGAACCGGCTGCTCCCCGATGACGAGATCGACTGCCCCGAGGGCATCCGGCCCGCGCTGATGCGCACGAAGGGCGTGCCGATCTTCCAGGAGCAGGTGATGCAGATCGCGATGCTGGCCGCCGACTTCACGCAGGGCGAGGCCGACCAGCTGCGCCGCGCGATGGCCGCCTGGAAGCGCAAGGGCGGCCTGGGGCCGTTCCACGAGCGGCTGGTCGGCCGCATGGTCGCCAACGGCTACGCGCTCGAGTACGCCGAGCGCATCTTCAAGCAGATCGAGGGCTTCGGCGAGTACGGCTTCCCGGAGAGCCATGCGGCCGGCTTCGCGCTGCTCGCCTACGACAGCAGCTGGATCAAGTGCCACCACCCCGATGCGTTCCTCGCGGCCTTGCTGAACAGCCAGCCGATGGGGTTCTACGCGCCGGCGCAGCTGGTGCGCGATGCGCGCGAGCACGGCGTCGAGGTGCGGCCGGTCGACGTGGCGTGCAGCGACTGGGAGTGCACGCTCGAATGGTCGCTGGAATGGCCGCTGGAGAAGCCTCTCGGCGAGGCCGCTCCGGGCGACGGGTTGCGGCCGGTGCGGCTGGGGCTGAACCGCGTCGGCGGCTTGTCCGAGGCGGCGGCGCAGCGCATCGTGGCAGCCCGCGAGCACGGCGCCTTCGCGAGCCCCGAAGACCTGGCGCGGCGCGCCGAGCTGAATGCCCACGAGCTGCAGTCGCTGGCGCAGGCCGATGCGCTGCACAGCCTGAGCGGCCACCGTCACCAGGCGGCCTGGGCGGTGGCCGGCATCGACACGCGGCCCACCGCGATGCTGCGCCGCACCCGCGTCGACGAGCCCGCGCTGCTGCTGCCCGCGCCGGCCGAGGTCGAGGAGACGGTGGCCGACTACCAGGCGCTCGGTCTGACGCTGAAGCGCCACCCGCTCGCGCTGCTGCGCCCGCAGCTCGAGGCCTTCCAGGTGCAGACCGCGGCCGTGCTGCGCGGCTACCCCGACGGCCGGCTGGCGCGCGCGAGCGGGCTGGTCACGCACCGGCAGCGGCCGCAGACTGCCAAGGGCACGGTCTTCGTCACGCTGGAAGACGAGACCGGCGCCGTCAACATCATCGTCTGGCCGCGCGTGTTCGAGACCCAGCGCCAGGCCTTGCTCGCTTCGCGGCTGCTGACGGTCTACGGCCAGTGGCAGCGGCAGGGCGACGTGATGCACCTGCTGGCGGTCAAGATGATCGATCACACGCCCTTGCTGGGCGGATTGGTGGCAAGAAGTCGCGATTTCCGATGACGCGCCGACGCCGCGGGCACACCTGGAAACCAGATGTTGCGCGCCGATTCGATAGAGTTCGGGATTCCCGTGTTTCCTGCCACACCGCGCTCCGGCTTCATGCTGTTCCTGCTCTCGCCTGCCAAGACCCTCGACTACGACACGCCGCTGCGCACCGCGCACGAGCCGACGATGCCGTCCTTCCTGCCCCGGTCGGCGGAGCTGATCAAGCTGCTGAAGACGCAGTCGGTTGCCGACATCGCGGCGCTGATGCACCTGTCCGAGCCGCTGTCGGCGCTCAACGTCGAGCGCTATGCCGCGTGGAGCCCGCGCTTCACCGACGCCAACAGCCGCCCGGCCGCGCTCGCGTTCGATGGCGATGTCTACGACGGCCTGAAGGCCCCGACGCTGAGCGACGCCGACCTGGCCTGGGCGCAGGACCACCTGTGCATCCTGTCGGGCCTGTACGGCGTGCTGCGCCCGCTCGACCGCATGCAGCCCTATCGGCTCGAGATGGGCACCGCCCTGCCGACGCCGCGCGGCGCCACGCTGTACGACTACTGGGGCGACACGCTGGCCGAGCACCTGAACGAGCGCCTCGCGGCCGATGCCAGCCCGGTGATCGTCAACCTCGCGTCGAACGAGTACTTCCGCGCGGTGCGCCGCAAGGTGCTGAAGGCGCGCGTCGTCGAGTGCGTGTTCGAGGACTGGAAGAACGGCCAGTACAAGGTCATCAGCTTCTTCGCCAAGCGCGCCCGCGGCCTGATGGCGCGGCACGCGATCAAGAAAAAGCTCGCCACCCCGAAGGGGCTGGAAAAATTCAACGCCGACGGTTACCGTTTCGATCCTGCCGCGTCGCAACCCGACCGGCTGGTTTTTCGCCGACACCTGAGCTGAACCCACCATGAACAGCACGACCAAGCAGAGCATCACGCCCGAACTGCGGCAATGGATCATCGACCAGGCCAAGGCCGGTCGCAGCCCGGACGATGTCCTGAAGTCCATGATCGACAGCGGCTGGACCGAAGACGTCGCGATCGAGGCGCTCGAGGACACGCTGCAGGGCTTCCTGAAGGACCACGCGAAGGCGAACGGCCTGCCGGTGCCGGTGCCGGTGCCCGAGCCCGACCTGCTCGATTCGCCCGGCTCGGTGGTGGTCGACGGGCATGAGGTCAAGATCGTGATGACGATGCGCAACCCGCGCGTCGTCGTGTTCGGCGGG
>JAEKLQ010000006.1 GCA_019509785.1 Fibrobacterota bacterium
TAAGCCTCCCTACCGGACCACCGCCGCCGGCCTCCGCGGGCGCGGCAACTTAAAGAGAACGGATATCATGGCAGACAATCCCGAACACGAATCCCTGGAAGCGCAACCGGGCGTAGACTCGGATGACGCGATGGAAAGCGCCGGACAGGCCGGCGGCGAATACGACAAGCTATCCGCCGAACTGCAAGAGGCCAAGGACAAGCACCTGCGCCTGCTTGCCGAATGGGACAACTACCGCCGTCGCACCGTGAAGGAGAATTTCGATCTGGTGGCCTCGGCCAACGCCAAGCTGCTGGGCAAGCTGACCGATGTGCTGGACGATTTCAACCTCGCCTTCGACCCGAAGCACAAATCGGATAAGCTGGAAGACGTGGAAAAGGGCATGCGCCTCATCTACAACAAATTCAAGAACATCCTCTCCGAGGAAGGGTTGACCGAAGTCGATCCGCTCGGGGCGGAATTCGATCCGAACCTGCACGACGCCCTGATGCAGCAGCCCAGCGACAAGGTTCCCGAGAACCACGTCAGCCAGGTGTTGATGAAGGGGTATAAGGCCAAGGATAAGATCCTCAAGCACGCCAAAGTCATCGTATCGACCGGGAAGGCCTCCTAAGGGGCGCGTCGGCTAACAGAGTTATCGAAAGGGAACAGTACCATGGGCAAGATCATCGGCATCGATTTGGGCACCACCAACTCCTGCGTCGCGGTCATGGAGGGCGGCAAGCCCACCGTGATCCCCAACGCCGAAGGCCACCGGACCACGCCGTCCATCGTGGCTTTCACCAAGAACAACGAACGTCTGGTCGGCCACGTGGCCAAGCGCCAGGCCATCACTAACGCCGAACGCACCGTGTATTCCATCAAGCGTTTCATGGGCCGCACCGGCAGCGAAGTGGATCAGGAACGCAGCCGCGTCCCCTATAAGGTCGTGGGCAGCGGCGGCGAACCCGTGGCCGTCGAGATCGACGGGAAGAAGTACACCCCGCCCGAAGTCTCGGCCATGATCCTGCAGGCCATGAAGAAGATCGCCGAGGACTACCTGGGCGAATCCGTAACCCAGGCCGTGGTGACCGTGCCGGCCTATTTCAATGACGCCCAGCGCCAGGCCACCAAGGACGCCGGCAAGATCGCCGGTCTGGACGTGCTGCGCATCGTGAACGAGCCCACCGCGGCCGCCCTGGCTTACGGTCTGGACAAGAAGAAGAACGAAACCATCGCGGTATACGACTTGGGCGGCGGCACCTTCGACATCTCCATCCTCGAAATCGGGGACGGCGTGTTCGAGGTGAAGTCCACCAACGGCGACACCCATCTGGGCGGGGACGACTTCGATCAGGTCATCATCGACTGGATCGCGGACGAGTTCAAGAAGGAGAACACGGTCGATCTGCGCAAGGATAAGATGGCCCTGCAGCGCCTGAAGGAAGCGGCCGAGAAGGCCAAGATCGACCTGTCGGGTTCGACCACGACCAATATCAACCTGCCCTTCATCACCGCCGATGCTTCGGGCCCGAAGCATCTGGACCTGACCCTCACGCGGGCCAAGTTCAACCAATTGACCCAGGCCCTGGTGGACAAGAGCATCGAGCCTTGCATCAAGGCCCTGAAGGACGCGGGCAAGAAGAAGGAAGACATCGACGAGGTGATCCTCGTGGGCGGTTCCACCCGTATCCCGGCCATCCAGGATAAGGTGAAGGAATTCTTCGGCAAGGAACCCCATAAGGGCGTGAACCCGGACGAGGTCGTGGCCGTGGGCGCCGCCGTGCAGGCGGGCGTGCTGGCCGGCGACAGCGCCGTGAAGGACGTGCTCTTGCTCGACGTGACCCCGCTGTCCTTGGGCATCGAGACCCTGGGCGGCGTGATGACCAAGCTCATCGAGCGCAATACGACCATTCCCACGCGCAAGAGCCAGACGTTCTCGACCGCCGAGGACAATCAGCCCGCGGTGAGCATCCACGTCATGCAGGGCGAACGCGAGATGGCGCGGCATAACCGCACCCTGGGCCGCTTCGAACTGACCGGCATCCCGCCGGCGCCTCGCGGCATGCCCCAGATCGAAGTGACCTTCGATATCGACGCCAACGGCATCGTGCACGTGACGGCGAAGGACAAGGCCACCGGCAAGGAGCAGAAGATCAAAATCGAAGCCTCCTCGGGCATCTCGGACGCCGACATCAACCGCATGGTGAAGGAAGCCGAAGCCAACGCCGAGCTGGACAAGCAGGAAAAGGAAAAAGCCGAGGTCAAGAACCAGGCCGAGCACATGGTGTATAGCACCGAGAAGCTGGTCAAGGAGCATGGGGACAAAATCCCGGCCGCGGACAAGGAAGCCGTCGAGGCCGCCGTGGCCGAGCTGAAGAAGGTGCAGGGATTGGACGATCTCGAAGCCATCAAGGCCGCCATCAAGAAAGTGGAGGAATCGTCCCACAAGCTTTCCGAGGCCATGTACAAGAACGCCGCCGAGAACGCCCAGGCCGGGGCCGGCAACGCTTCGGCGGATGGCGGCGCCCAAGCGGGCGGCGATCAGGGCAAGCCGAAGGGTTCCAAAGGCAAGGACGGCGACGCCGTGGATGCCGACTTCGAAGTAGTCGAGTAAGGTAGGCGGATGTCGAAACGGGATTACTACGAGGTACTCGGGATTACCAAGGACGCGGACGTCGCCGCCATCAAGTCCGCGTATAAGAAATTGGCGATCAAGTACCATCCGGACAAGAATCCCGGCGACAAGGCCGCGGAGGAGAAGTTCAAGGAAGCGGCCGAAGCCTATGGGGTGTTGTGCGACGCCCAGAAACGGGCGCAGTACGATCGCTTCGGCCATGCCGGGGTCCAAGGCGGATCGGGCGGTCCCGAGGGCTTCTCCAATTTCGAAGACATCTTCAGCGCCTTCGGGGACATCTTCGGGGGCGACGTGTTCGGGCGGGGCGGTGGAGGCCGTGGGCGCGGGCGCGGAGGCCCGCCGCGCGGGCAAGACGTGCAAATCGCCCTCACCATCACTTTGAGCGACGTCGCCAACGGAGTGACCAAGAAGGTCAAGCTCAGGCGCTATAATAAGTGCGCGACTTGCGCGGGCCAAGGCGGCACGGGTAAGCAGACTTGCAACGTATGCGCCGGGCAAGGCCAGGTGCGGCAGGTGCAGAGTTCGTTCTTCGGGCAGATCGTGAACGTGACCACCTGCCCCGAATGCGGCGGGATGGGCACCCTTATCAAGACCAAGTGCGCCGACTGCCATGGCCAGGGGCGCAAGCAGGATGAAGTGACGCTTTCCATCGACGTCCCCGCGGGCGTGGAAGAGAGCAATTACCTGACCCTGCGCGGCGAAGGCCATGCGGGGCCGCAGGGCGGTCCCAGCGGCGATCTGATCGTGGCCATCAAGGAAGCGGAGGACGAAACCTTCGAGCGCCGCGGCACCGACTTGTACATGCAGGTCGAAGTGCCGTATACCACGGTGGCCTTAGGCGGCGACATCCGGGTGCAGACCCTGGACGGCGAGGTGGACCTCAAGATCCCCGCGGGAACCCAGAGCGAAAAGCTGATGCGCCTGCGGAGCAAGGGGCTTCCCGATCTCAACAGCGGACAGCGCGGCAGCCAATACGTGAAGATCCACGTGCACACGCCCGAGAACCTGAGCGCCAAGGAAATCGAGGTCCTCAAGGAGCTGGAACGAGTGCAGGAGAAGGAGCACCCCAAATCCTTCTTCCAGAAGGCAAAGACTTTTTTCACCTAGCGGCGCCTTCGGCGTCGCCCGGGAGGGCGCGCAGGAAGGCATGTCCTTCCCGCGGAATGGATGCAGATGAAGATCTTCATTCTCGACAACGACCCGGAGCTGAAGAAGGAAGTCTTCAATCATTGGTCCATACCCAATACCGAAATCATGGAGAGCAGCGGCGGGCAGAACGCCATCAAGCTGCTGACCCAGGGGGGCATCGGGGCGATGTTCCTCTCCACCGATTTCCTCACCATCGATAACCTCGACATCCTGGACCTGGCGCGGGAGAATAACCCCGGCATCGAGGTTTTCATCCTCGCCAACGTGCGCGACACCCAGAAAGCCGAAGCCGCGGTGCAGCGAGGGGCCCATTCCTTCCTGATCAAGCCCGTCAACGTGAAACTGCTGGAGAGTCTAGCCACCAAGGCCGTCAACCACGGTCTCGCGCGTCGTAACGTGCGCGCCATGGAGGAACGCTACCTGGAGGACGTGCTGGGGGTCTCCCCCGCCATGAAGAAGATCCTGCGGACCGTGACCAAGGTGGCGCCCACCAATAGCACTATCCTGATCTCCGGGGAAAGTGGCACCGGCAAGGAGTTCATGGCCAACATCATCCACCGGCTGAGCAGCCGGGCGGACGAGAGCTTCGTGGCCGTGAATTGCGGAGCCATCCCGGAAAACCTGGTCGAATCCGAACTGTTCGGATCGCGGAAGGGCTCGTACACGGGTTCGGTGGCCGATCGCAAGGGCCTTTTCGAAATGGCTGATAAAGGTACGCTCTTCCTGGACGAGATCGGCGAGTTGTCCCTCCCGACCCAGGTAAAGCTGCTGCGCTTCCTGCAGGAGAAGGAAATCCGCCGCGTGGGCGACAACGAGAACCGCTACGTCGACGTGCGCGTGATCGCCGCGAGCAACAAGGACTTGATCAAGGCCATCCAGACCGGCGCGTTCCGGGAGGACCTGTACTACCGCCTTTCCATCTTCCACATGAACCTGCCGCCCCTGCGCGATCGACGCAGCTCCATTCCCGGGCTCATCCGCACCTTCGTCAAGAAGTACGCGGCCGAGAACAAGAAGGAGATCCACGGCATGGCCAAGGCCGCCGAGGCCATCCTGATGAATTACGACTACCCGGGCAACATCCGGCAGTTGGAGAACATCATCGAGCACGCGGTGGCCTTATGCGAGGGCGAGAACATCGTGTTGGACGATCTCCCCGAATACCTGGTGAAGGCCCAAGGCGGCCCGATGCTCTTCGCCTTGCCGAAAAGCGATGAGATCGTCATCGACAAGAATCCGAATTCCTTGGTGACCCTCGCCGAGCTCGAGAAGAACTACATACGCAAGGCCTTGGAGATCTGCAACAAGAACCATACCGAGACGGCGCGTCGCTTGGGTATTTCCCGGTCGACCCTATGGCGGAAGCTGAAAGAGCATGGGCTGGAAGATGCCCAAGGCGCCGGTCCGGCCCCGGCTTCGACGCCCTCCTCCGCGCCTTCTCCGGACGCGGTTTCCGCGCAATAGTCCCTCGCCGGTTTCCCAAGGGCTGGCAGGTCCCCATCGGGAAATCGTTTTGTTTGGGAACGGATCGTGCGGTGGGTCGCATCTTGGAACCCTTCGCACGATCCGATCCGCGCGGGACCTGGCAAAGGCGGTCGATTTGGCAAGTCATGGACATACTTCACTATGGCATCCCGATTGCTCTATTCTAATCGGAAAGGAAATACCATGATTCCCAACTTCGAAGATAAACGGGCCGTGAAATTGGAAAAGGTGCTTTCCCCGGATTTCATCCCCTTGTTCGCGGGCAGGCCCCATCGCTCCCTGGTCATCGGTAAAGACGATTTTCTGGATTTGAAAATCATCCTGAACACGACGCAATCGGTGGAAGCGTTCCTCGCTCAGATCTAAGCCGTAACTTACGTTGCAGAGGGTCGAGCGCTTGGGGGGCTGGCCGTTCCTGTTGGCCCTTCATGGACAGTCGTAGCGGTCCTGCTGCGAGCCGGTATAAAAGACGCCATGGTAGTGGGCATCCAGCAATCCATCGGCGGTCGCGCTTCCATCCATTGGGCTGGGCTGGTACCCGTCGCCTTCGAAATATGCCAGCAGGAAGCCAAATCCCGCCGGGAGCACATCGTTCAACAGCAACTCATCATCCGTATCGCGGAAGAAGGCGCCCTCCATGGTATTAAAGTTGAAAGCCACGAGAGAGGATCCGAATTGGGTAGGCGGGTTGAAGGGACTCGGGGTAAAGATGACCCCGCTCGCAAGGGGCCCCGTACAGGCTTCGAAGCCGGAACCGACTTCGGTAAATGGTTCCATGGCGCCGCTCACCCACATCGTACTGGATTTGGAATGGGTCAGGCTGTTCTGAGTGACCCTATAGCTCATGGTAGTAGTGCCGAACGTGCCGGGATAGGACCAGGAAACCAATCGAACGCTTTTGGCGACTCCCGTCCTGTTCGTCCATGTGAAATTGGAATTCAGATTGCCGGCGGCAGCATCATCGTTGTATCCCACGAATTTGACCAAATACGCCTTTGAATTGGTGGTAGTAGTGGATTTGTAG
>JAEKLQ010000007.1 GCA_019509785.1 Fibrobacterota bacterium
CCCGTGGGACTTGATCCCCTTGAAGACCCGATGTAGACTACGTCGTCGATAGGTCGCAGATGGAAGCGGAGCAATCCGTGGAGTCGAGCGATACTAATAGGTCGTATGGCTTTAAAAATTCTAGGTCCATCTTCGGATGGGCCGTGAGTTGCACTTTGATGGTCCGGCAAGACGTACGCTGCGGTTTACCGCGACGGTGTCCTGCGCCCAACAAAAGGTATCGAAGCTTTTGATTCTGATAATGACTGATTAACAAATGCTTGAAATTGTGGAGAAACCGCTTAGCGGTTCTCCAGGGAATCGGCGAAGCCGACTCACTTTGCCCAGAAATTCCCTGGTGTATACAGCTTGAGGGCCACACCTGTTCCCATCCCGAACACAGAAGTTAAGCCTCAACGCGCCTATGGTACTGCGGTCTTGTGCCGCGGGAGAGTGGGTCTATGCCAGGGTATAACTCGATAACTCGCTCCGAAAGGAGCACGAACGGCCATCCCGAAAGGGGTGGCCGTCTTCGTTTCTACCCTCTCCGAAAGAGGCGCGAACGGCCATCCCTAAGGGGGTGGCTTTTTTCGTTTTACCGCGGCGAATCTACTTTGTGTTCCTTACCATTGGCGGCAGAGCCGGAAAGGAAGAGGAGCATGGAGAGGCCGGAATTGGAAATCTTGCAATACCCGATTGGAAGGCATAAGGGACCGGCATGGTTTGATCGTCGGGAGTTGGAGAAGGGGATCGAATCGATTTCGGTATTGCCCGGGCAAGTACGCGCCATCGTATCCGGCCTTCCCGATGCCGACTTGGAGAAGCGCTACCGGCCCGGGGGATGGAGCGTTCGTCAGCTCGCGTATCATCTGGCCGATAGCCACACCCACGTCTATATCCGCTTCAAGTGGACCCTTACCGAAGCCGAGCCGCTTATCAAGGCTTACGATGAGGCCCGCTGGGCGGAGCTTCCCGATGCCAAGGGCCCGGTGGGAATCGCCCTCGATGGCCTCGAATCCATGCACGCGCGTTGGATCGCCCTGATGCGGACGATGTCCGACGCCGATTTCCAGAAGGGTTTCATCCATCCCGAAACCGGCGGCCGCATGACCCTCTTCGACCGAGTGTCTTCGTACGCGTGGCACGGGAAGCATCACCTGGCGCATATCCAACTCGCTTTGCGGAAATAATAACGCGCGGCACGGGGGCGCGGGCGAGGCCAATGATCTTAGGGATCCGTTCTCAAAGAATTCTCCTACCGGATGGGGATGGGCCCTGGATTCTTGATAAAAGACCCTTGAATGCCATAAAAAACGCAGATTGGCATAAGCATCAGTTCTCAAGTTGAGAACGAAAAATATCTTCCGGATAAGGAAGGGAGAGGTGGCGCATGGTAGATTCCCTACTAGCCTATGGAACCCATCACCGCCTACGCCGATTACCGCCAGTACCTCCGTGATTTCCATGCGGAGCAGAAGCGCATCAATCCGCGCTATTCCCATCGCCTCTTCGCTCGCAAGGCATCGCTGGCCTCTTCGGGATTTTTCTCCGAAGTAGTCGCGGGCAAACGGAAGCTGACCCAAGCGACCGTCCTAAGGTTCAGCCAGGCGATGAAGCTGGGCGCCGCGGAACAGGCGTACTTCGAATGCCTGGTGGCTTTCAATCATGCCAAGACGGTCGAGGAAAAGAACCACCGCTATGCCCGCTTGATGGCGCTGCGCGGGACCCGCGTGGACATCGTCGGGGCCGAGCGCTACGAATTCTATCGCCACTGGTGGCATGCGGCGATCAGGGAGCAGATCAATTGCCGATCCGTGAAAGCGGAGTCCCAACAGGACTTCGCCGCGATGGGGCAAAGCCTCCAGCCCGCGATCAGCGCGGCCCAGGCCCGACGCTCGGTTAAGCTTCTCTTGAGGCTGGGCTTCGTCGAACGGAAGCCGGATGGATTCCTCCGGCAGACGAACCGTTTCATCTCGACCGGAAGCCTGGAGCCGAGCGCGCCCACCACCTTGGACGTGGACAATTTCCAATTGGCGATGCTGGACTTGGCCCGTAAGGCCCTGGATTCGCGGCCGCGATCGGAGCGGGATTTTTCCACGCTGACCTTATCCCTCTCCGCCGTCGGGGAGACCGCGGCCAAAGCGGAGATCGCCGCCTTGCGTAAACGCCTGTTGGCTTTGGCCGAACAGGATCGGAACGCCGACCGCGTCCGGCAATTCAACTTCCAATCCTTCCTTCTCTCAAAGATATGAGGCCCCCCATGCCGATGCGCCGCATTCCCATCCCTGGATCGAAAACCATTCTATTCATATCGGCCATCCTGCTCCTGATCGGTTGCTTGGGCGGCGGAGGATCCGGATCCGAGACCACGCTGGCGGGCGTCACCGGGAGGGTGGTGGATGCGCAAGGGCAACCGCTGGAAGGCGCCGCCGTGCACATCCGGCCGGAAGAGGCATTGTCCTCGGGGCGGCTGGGGACAGGAGGAACCGGGGACGACCCGGCGGCCGCATACACGAAAGCGGACGGAACCTTCTTGGTAGAGGGATTGGCGGCGGGGGATTACAACGTCGAGTGCCGCGCTTCCGGCGGCGCGGCCCTGCTCCAGGCCCACGTGAAAGACACCTTGGTCCATCTCCCGGATGCGGTGATCCGTCCGACGGGAGCCATGCGGGGCCGGATCGCCAAGCCCTCGGAAGGAGAACCGCGATTGGGGGGCGCGTACGTTTCCATTCCCGGGTTGCCCATCGGAACATTCGTGCAACTGATAGGCGTAACCGATTCATCTTTCGTTCTCGGCAATATCCCCGCGGGCGTTTATACGGTGGCGATCCTGCCTGGTTACGCGGATGATTTGGCCCGATTCAAGATCCTGGATATGCCGGCCATCCGGGTCGAACCCGGGGATACGACCGACCTGGGATCCTTGATCCTGCCGTTACGCGCCGGCCCGCAGGATTCCGCCTACCTACGGGACTCCGCGGCTTTCGCCGCCTGGGTACAGGCGAACGGGATAACGCAGGATCACGGCGGCATCATCACGAACGGGGTGAAGGGGAACCGCATCACCATGCTGTGGGAAATCGCGATCGCCTTGACCCGGTTGACGCCCGATATCGAAGCCTTGGACCAGGTGGATTACGTGAACTTCCAGGCTCCGGAAGATTCGGGCCGGTATACCTTGGCGGGCGCCGAGGAGCTAGGGCACCTGCATGCGCTCCGCACCCTGGGGTTATGGGAATACCGGTTGGAGGGCGATCTGGATTGGCTCCGGTCGTTGACGGAGTTGGAAGAGATTTCGATCGGGTTCGCGGGGCTGAAGACATTCCCCGTTGCGGTGGAAGAGCTTCCTTTCCTGCGGACGCTCATGCTCGATGGCGACTCCCTGGACGTCCTGCCCGCGTCCGTGGGCAAGATGAAACAGTTGCTTTACCTGGATCTGAGCCAATCGATCCTGGTCGATTTGCCCTCGGAACTCTCGGAATTGCGGAACTTGCAAGAGCTTCATTTGTACGGGAACCGGTTCGCTTCCCTGCCCCCGGCGGTGTTGTCCCTGCATAGCCTACGGAGGCTTACCCTCGCCGAAAACCGGCTCACGACTCTGCCGCGGGAACTCATGGCCATGCCCGCCCTGCGGGGACTCAACGTGCGCGGGAACCGGTTATGCGGCCTTTCCCAGGATTGGAAGGATTGGCTGAAGTACCAGGATTCCCTCTGGTACAGCAAGGAGGATACTTCGATTTACAAGTGGCCCAAGGGAACGCTTGATTCGGGTTGGGAAGCCGGCCAGCACTGCGCGGCGCCGTGATCGCCATCAACGCCTGACCGCGCATTGGTCATCGGGAACGGAGTCGCCTTCCAAGCCGGGCAAACCCTTGGAGCATGCCTCGAATCGATAGGCGCCTTCGTGGACGTGGCAATTCACGGCCGAGCAGGTCTCCAGTTTCGGGTTGAATTCGGCCCGCGCCCCGCCGAAGCGCTGGGGATTGCTCACCGTCGAATCGAAGACCACGTCGACTTGTCCGTTCATATGCGCCAACCCCGTCACCCATTCTTGCAATTCACCTTGAGCCGGAGGTAATCGTTGCGAGGGTATCGGATGGTGCTGCACGATAGTATCCACGCGGACCAATTTACCTGGTGGACGGACGCCCTTGAAATCGACCGAGGACCAAACGAAGCCCGCGGAATCCATATACAGGCTATCCAAAAGGATAACGGTCGTGCGTTGCAGGGAGGTAGCGTGGCAGTCGAGGCATGTGATAGGCCCGTTTACTTGCTTTACGTTCTCACCGGAAAAAAATACGAGATGGGTGAAGTGGTTGTCGTCGGAGAGCGAGTAGGGATGGCAACGGGAGCAGCCCATGCCGACGACCGGGTCGGGAAGGCGGGCGGTCAGGGATTCGGAGTCCACGCCTCGGAGGCAGGAACACAACAGGAGAACCATTGCATAGAGAGCGGGACGAATTATGGACATAGGTATCGGAAGCGACGACCCGAACTCGACGTCGATGCCGGGGACGCCGGACGGCGGGCCCTTCGGATGGTCCTTTTGGCCTCGATTAGAAGGCTTTCCATCCGGGGCCGCATGCCGGGTTCTATGGTTTGATACTGGAGCAGAGGATATGGGATGAAACCACGCCCTCGGGACCGCGCATGCGGGCCAAGACCAGGCCGGAGCCATAGGCGCCCTGGGTGGTGAATTCCGCGGGGCCGAAGCCTTTCTTGTTCTCGAGCACGCGCCCTTTCAGATCCAGGATCTCCAGGGAGAATGCGCCGACCTCCTCGACGGCGATGGACCAGCGTCCATCGGCGCCAGAACGGCTTGAGAAGCCCGGGGCCTTGGCGGGCCGATGCGAGGAAGGCTCGACGCCGGTTACGACGACCGGGGTTCCCGGGCCGAAGTCGTTCTGGGTGTACTCGGTTTCGTTGCTCCACAGCGACTCGTTGTTCGCGGATTTGATGTTGCTCAGCTTCATGTAGATCACGTACTTGGCTTTCATGCCGGTGACAGTCAGGGTCACCTTCATCTTATCCGCGCTGACCGTCGCCGCTGTCACCGCCAAGTTGGTCTCCGACGATTTGCCGCCTTCATAGGCCGCCTGCGGGGTGTAGTTATAGGTCTTGAGCGCATAATTCGCGGTAGTGCCGGCGGAAACCGGGTCCACGGGGGAAGTGAACTCGATTTCCATCGTGGTGGGGCCCATCGAGCGTACGGCAAGCATGTCGAAGAAGGATTTGCCGTTGGGGGTCAGGCGCTGCAGGCCGTAATTATGGCCGTTCCATCCCCAGCCGGTCCATTGGTCGGTTCCGATGCCGCCCAGGTAGTACGCGCCATCGGGTCCGATCACGATACGGTTGACGCCCGCCTCCAGGCCTCCCGTGAAGCGGAGCAAGGCGCCTTGGTATTCTCCATTCACCTTTTCCAGGAAGAGGCGGAAGAGGTTGCCGGAGGTGGGATCCCCTACGAGGACCTGGCCCTTGAAGATGCCCGTCGTCATCAAGACCGGTTGGGCGGGCGAATCGTAGATGATCCTGCCCTTATCCATCCACATCAGCGGTTGCGTGTAACCCGCGTTGGTGAAAGGCATCGGCGTCGGATTGGACTTCCTTACGCCGTAAAAATGCCCCTGCTGCATATGGAGCAGGTCGCACCTGGGCACCCAATTCCCCGAGTTATCGATGTTGAACATCTCGCCATCGGGTCCCCAAAAAAGGCCATTGGGCGTGCGCATGCCGCAAGCGAACAGGTCAAAGGAATCGGTCACGGCGGGTTTGCGGATCATCTTGGCGGGATAGCGAATGATGCAGCCCCGTTCATTGGCTTCGAATCCATCGTAAGGCCATCGGGTGGCAAGGCCCGTATAGAAGGTGCTGTCCTTGTAGATCAGGCCCAGGGCGAATTCGAGGTTCTGGGCATCGTTCTGGATGGTCAAAGTCGGGCCGATCTGGATCGGCGCATCGGCCTTACCGTCCTTATTCGAATCCGGCAAGTAAATGAGCCGATGCTTTTCCATGACGTAGATATGATCGTCCACCACCTTCAAACCCAGCACCTCGTTGAGGCCGGTCGCGTAGGTGGCGACCGTCACCTTGGAAGCATCGCCCGTCGTGACATTGGAGATCAGGTAGATCGAGCTGGTAGTCTTCCCAAAGCCCGTCCAGGATCCCATGACCAAGCGCCCATCGGACAGGAAGTCCATGGCGCCTACCTGCGGATTGAAGCCCGTAGGACGCAGGGTCTGCAAGGTAAATCCGGGATGGACGCCGGTAGTCTGGGCCCACAGCTGGGCGGCCGCGAAGAGCGAGGCCGCCGCTAGCGGCAACCCGGATCGGATAGTGGTTTTCATGCGTGCCTCCTTGGGATATTCATGTCCGGTTCAGGGCCATTGGATAAGGCGGGAGCCGGGTTTCAGGTTTTCATAAGACAGTTTTACGAAGTCATCGGCGAGGCCCGCGTGGACGGCCCAGAATTCGTCCAGCGATCCCTGGAAATATTCTCCGCTGCCGGCGGGGGCCCAGGCCGAAAGCTGTCGCGGGATCATTCGCGATACGCGCTCCGTCGACGAACAGGGTCTGCCCCTCGAGAGGGGAAAGACGCACGGCCACCTGATGCCAGGCCCCGTCGTCGTAGGCTTTCGACGTACCCAGGATCTTGAAAGAGGACTTGGTTGTCGGGGGTTTACCCGCGCTATCGGGCGGAAATACCCCGTAGTGCAAGGTGCCGTCCGGGTAGAGATGCAGCAAGCGGTCCCAGTAGGCGGCGCGGCTGGTATCCTTGTCGGCGAATTCGAAGATGCGGCCGCCCAGGCCATG
>JAEKLQ010000008.1 GCA_019509785.1 Fibrobacterota bacterium
CCCCGCCCGCGATCGTAAGGCATTTGTTCGTCTGCGCGTTGCGGATCTGGAGTTTGGGCGGCTCCATCTGCTTGAGGACCCAGGTCTGCAGCGGCTCGTCCTTGCAGGTTGTCTGAACGGCAAGGATGTTGTTACCGGCATTGCCGTCCTGGATCATCAGGCACTTCAGCGTCTTCGCGTTGGCCAGCAGCACGTGCCGACCGTCGAAGCCGTGATCCTTCGGCCAGAGTAGGTACCCGACAGCGCCGCCGACGGCGAGCAGCATGACCAGCCCCACCACGACGGCCCACCATGGGAAGGGCGTCCGTTTGACTTCGGGTTCGGCCAAAGCTGCGATGTTGAAGGAAATCGCCGGCCCTTCGGCGAAATCGGTATCGGGCGCCGTTTCAGAGATGACGCGCAGGCGGAAGGTCTGGTTGCCGGCGGATGCGCCACCCGGCACCTTGACGGCTGCGGTCACCGTCAAGGTCCCGCCCGCGTCGATGTCCTGCTCGATCTCGAGCGGTGCGGTTGCCGGCGCGTCGGCGAGCGCGAACCACTTTGCCTCCGCCCCACCCAATGGCTCGACGCGGATGCGTGCGCCCTGCTTCCGGCTCGACGTGTTGCGAAGCGTACAGCGCACGCTGCCGACCTGCTCCCGCGTGTCGGGCGTGGCAGCAAGATCAAGCGAAGTCGGGCAATCGGCAAATTCGAAGGTGGGCAATCAGACACCTCATGCGGTGTTGGGGATAGACGTCGATCGTCTACGATAGAGGCGCGGCATCAGGCTTTGGCTCCGGCCGCATCGGGAAAGATCAAGGGGCGGTCGATAGGCGTTCGGCCCGACGGCTGGAACCGGGTGAGCAGGTCGTAGGCCATCAGCAGTGCGGCTCCGCCGATCAGATGCCAGAGCGCGTGTGGCTGGACGGCCCAGTCAGGGCCGCAGAGGAAGTGTTGCGTCACGACCTGTGTGCCGTCGGCCTGCGTCTCGCTCTTGTACCCGTCGCCGAGGCGGAACAGCAGGCCGAGGCCGAGCAGGACGACGATCAGCGGCAACTGCCAGCCCAGTTGAAGACCGTCCACCTTTTCGGCGCCGGTGATCACCAACATCAGCTGGATGATCAGCAGCACGACCATGATGGCGAACACGGCATCGGAATCCCAGCCGAACTCCGCCTTGATGAAGATGCCGAGGATCGGAATAGCAAGAGCGAGGAAAGGAACGGTGATCCAGACAAACGTGCTCAGGACCTTCTCGCCGATGAAGCAGAGGACGCCGAAGCCGGCGACGACGAGGCTGAGGACGATGAAGGGTATGAGGCCGCCCATGCCGAACATGATGGTAACCACAATCCCGAGCGCCACGAACAGCCCCCCGCTGATGAGAAGCCACAGAAGTGGAATCTTGAGCGGTTCCGGGCGTTGCATCAGCACATAGGAGGCATAGGTCGACAGCGACAGCAGCGCGGCGTAGACCCAGGCGACGTCGACGATCTGCGGAACGCCGTGCCCCAGTGTGGCGTGATAGAGGGCGCTCATCGCGCCCAGCACCACCAGGTTCGCGCCGTACATCAACCCGGCCCAGGATCCTGCGCGCAGGAGGATCAGCGCGCCCGCCAGCACATAGCCGGCATTGGACAAGGTGTTTTCCACCTCGGCCATCCAGCTGCGGTCGACCGGCCGCTCGCACTGGTCGGAATGGTAGGCGTAGAGCCCGAGATCGTCTCGCGGATAGACGGTGTCGTTATGGTTGAAGATCGCGATGCCGGCGAGGAAAGCGAAGAACACCAGCATTCCAAGCGAAACCCCCACTCCCCAGGACAGGCCCCGCGGTGGCTGAAATCCGATCATGATGACAACAACCTCCTGCGGTGTGCGCGGCTCAAGCGGGACGAAAGACGAGCTCTGAGGTAACGAAGGCGGGTTTCCAGTTTTCGACGACGCGGCGCGCGAGTGCCTCGTGCCGTCGAGCGGCGTCCGGCAGCTCGACGCGAAGGTGGAAAGGCTGTGGTGTGCCGTCCTCGCCGACCGGGTTCTCGATGATCTCGACCGACCCGGTGCCGGTGGTGATCATGAGCATTGCCCTCAGGGTGCCGGCGGTGCCGCGGGCCCTCGCGAACCCGGCGGCGCGCACGATGAGATCGCGAAGCGCGCCAGGATCGATTGTGGTCGCCCGCGACGACGAGCGCTCGGGCTCGCCGATCAGCGTGCGCTCGAGGCCGACCCAGCCTGCAAGCAGCATGAGGAAACCTTCGGGCGCGCGTCGCGGATCGAACCAACGATCGAGATCGGCGAGGATCGCCTCGTCGGGCGACAGATGGGCGGCCATGACGGCGACGAGCGTCTCCAGCACGCTGCCGGGTGTGATACCGGACTGCATCGCCTCTGGCAGAAGCCGTGGGATCAGCCGCATGTCCAAGCCTCAGCCCTCCACCGCATTCTCGCGCACCACGGAGATGGCGTGCGTACCCGAGCAATAGAGTGAATTTGGTGGGAGCGGCGCGCGCTCGCTGAACTCCACCTGTCCGGCCACGGCGAAGCGCTGGCCACCGTCGCGACTCGCGAAGACGCCGCTGGCTGCGCCGGCCAGGACAAGCGGCGCCGACAGGCCGAGCGCGACGCCGGTGAGCGGGGCGAGCGTCTTGCGGTCCTCTTCGATCGGCAGGCCGCAGCCGAGTTGGGAGGCGCTCCACGCCGCCTCGGCTTTCCCCGTCTCGAGCAGCGCGATGCCTGAGCGGTTGGACGATGCGGCAACGAGGCCAGGTGCAAAGGCGAGCCCGGTGCAACTGCCGCCGTTCCAGCTTGCGCCGACCACCTTCCATCCCTCGGGATCGATGCCGTCGCCGCGGATCTCGACGCGGATGATGCCCTCGCCTGGCTCGCCGCGTTCGGCGGCGAGCGCCGCCCATAGGAACAGGCGGTCGCCCTCGCGCTGAAAGACGAGACGGCGCACGTCGCGTCCCTCGGCGCCGGGGATTGGCTGGAAGCTGCCCGCCCTGCCTCCGTCGAGCGAGGTCAGAACGCCTCGTTTCTCGCGCCGCGCAACCGCGATGCACGGTATGCCCGAGGCGAGACGAGCGACCGCCACCGCGTAGAGTCCGACACCGTTGTTGTCCTTGCTGCCGTGGTCGAACTCGTCGATCAGCATCGAACTCGACGCATCGCCGAGGCTGATGACTCGGAGCCCCTTGCGGCTGGCGTAGTAAAGCTGGGTGCGTGGTCCGTTCTTGAGACTCGCCACGTCATAGAGCTTTTCACCCTGCACCGTTTCGATCGTGCTCCAGCTCTCACCGCCGTCGCGTGACAGCTGGACAGTCGCGGCGTCCGAATCCTTGGCGGCGGTGAGCGCCATCAACACGCCCGGCTGCTCGGGGTCGCTGCGTACGGCAGTCACTTCGGCCTCTGGATCGGAGATGATCGTTGTCCAGCTCTCGGCGCTGTCGAGCGTGCGATAGAGGCGTCCGCCGGCAGCGGCATAGAAGGTGCGCGGCTGGCTCGGGTCGCGATGCAGGTCGACGACGTCGGCTTGGGGGCCCTCGTCGATCGTGAACGAAAGCTGCTCGGCAAAGCGTACGCCCGGCTCCGCCAGGATCGCCTCATAGACGTCGGAGGCCCGCAGCGTCTTGCCGAACGGCCAGAGCCCGTTGGGTGAGATCAAATCGTCCAGCCGTCTGAGAATGCGCAGCCGAACCGATCCGGGATCCTCGACCGGGGAGATCACGACGCGGGACGCGATGGACACGGGCCGGCAATGCGCCCACAGCACCTTCGTGCGCACACCGATCGGCCGGTAGTCTGCAAGGAGTGCGTCGATACGATTGCGCAGGAGGTCTGTCTGGTGGCTGCGAACGGTCTCCAGCGTTGCAGGCTCGCCCTGGCCGAGCGTCGGCACCACCCGGATCTCGACCATGCCCGGCTCGCCGAATACCCAGTGTTCTCGCTGGGCGTAGGCCCTCGCCCGAGATACTCCCCCGGCGAGGAGCGCGATGCGTTCGAAATCGCGCGCCGTTACCGCGCTCGAAAGGACCTGCACCGCCTCGTGTCCGCGCACCGTCGCGCGCTCCAGCGTTTCGCCGTCGTCGCCCCCGCTGGCCCGAGCGGCATTGGTCACGGCAAGCCCCGGAACGGGCTCGCGCAACGTCATCAGCGTACCGGGCAGGACATTGCCGGCCTTGCCGCCGCCGATGCGATACCAGGCTCTGACTTCGGCGCCCTTGGACGGGACTCTTCCCAATGTCGGTGAGCCGGCGCCGCCGAGCGGCGAGAAGCTGATCGTACCGGTCGCCCGGTCAAGTACATAGGCGCGGTCCGCATCGCCCAGACCCTGGAAGGACGAAACCTCGTTCCACACGACGAACGGTTTGTCGCCGAACTGACGCACCGCGATGTCGGGGTCGAGGCCCGTTGGGTCCTCCTCGACGCCCACGGTGACAGTCGCGAGGTCGGGCATGTGGCGGATCAGGGGCGCGCGCCTCAGGCGGAAGCTCTGCGCCGGCTCGCCGCTGCCTGTGCCGACGAGTTCGGCCTCGATGAGATCGGCATGGATCGCCTCGACCTCGACCGCCGTTGCTCCCGCTGCGACTTCGGCGTCGGCGAGCGTCGTAAAGGTCACCGCGCTTTGCGCGTCGGAAACGCGCGTTCCCGCCGCAATGGCAATCGGCTTGTCCGCGACGGGAGTAGTGCGCGAGAAGGTCAGCGTGACAACTGCGGCTGCGGGCGCCAGCATAGTAACGCCGATTAGGTTGAGCAGGGCGATGTGCACCTTCTCGGGCACCCGGTTCAGCCGGTAGAGCATGCTGTCGGTGAGAAACGCGAAAAGCTCTACCAGCACCATCCCGGGATCGCTCGGCGAGGTGTCGGTCCATTCGGGTGAGCGGGCGCGGATGATCTCGAGCGCTTCGCGCACCAGGTCGTCGTGCGAGCGATCGTCCAGCTTGGGCGTGGGGAATGCCATCAGCCCACCACCGGGGCGAGATCGACGGTGATCGCTAGGCTGTCTCGGCGCTGGCTCTCGCGCACGCGATAGTCGAGCCGGATCTCGAGCATGCTCTCGCCGGCGCCGTCCGTGTCGGCAGGACCTGCCCTGAGGCGCACGATATCGATGCGTGGCTCGAAGCGGCCGATGGCTTGCGAGACGTAGTGGATGGCCAGTCCCGCGGTGGTTGCGTCATTGGCCGCAAATACGAGACGATCGAGCGGGCATCCATAAGTGGGCCGCATTACACGCTCACCCGGCCGCGTCGCCAGCAGCATGATGATCGCCTGTCGGATGGCGTCGTCGCCCTTCACCATTGCGATGCCGCCGCTGGGCGAGGGATGGGGACCCGCGAGCACAATCGAGCCCGGCTCGTATCCGGCGCCAAGATGACGGAAGTGCCATCCGCTCGGTGCCATGGCTCAGCCTCCACTCGAGACGAATTGCTGAGCCACCGAGGTCACCGAGAACGGAGTGATACCCAGCTGACTCCAGTTGGTGCGGCCACTGGTGCTGTCGAGGCACACGCGTTTGCCGTCGATGTGGACAAAGGCCGAGTAAGAGGCGTCGTCGACCGACACTGTGGAGGTACAAGGCGGTGTGGTTATGGTCAGCATCGGGCAGCCGGAAATCGAGCGCTGGCGCGGATCGTTCTCGATCAGAAGCGGATCGTCGTCGACGCGTACCCAGTCCTGGCTGTTGACGTTGTTGACCACACCGCCATGAGCGCACTTGAGGATCGCCTTCCTGGTCAGCAAGAACATGGTTCAGCCCCGCTCGAAATTGATAAGGTCGGCGCGGAACGTGATGGTCTTGCCCGGTGCTTCGATAACGAGGTCGCCGGCAGCGGCAAGGCGCACCCGGCCCGGTGCGAGTTCGAGCAGGCTGCCGGCCGCGGTGGCGAGTCGCGCCGTGGCGCTGGTTGACGAGAGCTCGAGCCGCTGTCCGCCGCCGGTCCGGAACACGAAGGGTTGCGGCCGCTGGTTGGAGAAGCCACGCGGCAGGTCCTTGTCGCCATAGAGGCCGCCGAGCACGATACCGCGTGCCGGGTCCCCGTCCGGGCAAATGACCAGCACGTTGTCGCCTACCTCCGGAAACACCGCCACGC
>JAEKLQ010000009.1 GCA_019509785.1 Fibrobacterota bacterium
CACCAGCGGCAATTCGGATCTGAGACCGGAACGGAACCTGACTTTCGAGGCCGGGGCCGGATTCGAAAAGCCCCGCCAAGGCATTTCCGCGGACCTGACCTATTTCCAGACCGAGGTGGAGGATCGCATCGCCGCGCGGACCGTCAGCGGAGCGGCCCTTCCCTTCGCCATGCTCGATGGGGATACCGTGGCTTCCCGGACCACTTTCGTCAATGCCAATGCCTCCCATATGCGCGGGATCGAATTGCGGTTGTCCTTGGATGCCGGGGCTTTGCTCAAATGGAACCGCTCCTTGCGCGTGTTCGCCAATTCCACCCGCATTCTCGAAGCGGAAGATGAAACGGTGACCCTCACCCGGGACGGGCTCCGGGATAGCCTGGAGAAGACCACCGATATCAAGAATGTCGGTAAGGTGAATACCACCTTCGGCATCGAATATGAGGATCGCTCCTTCCTGGCGGCCCGGTTCTCGGGACGGTATTTGGGCGAGCGCAAGGATACGGAATTCAGCGATCCCCGCTACCCGGACATCCGGTATCCTGAATTCCTGATTTTCGATGCCACGGCGATTTTTCAGGTGAGGGCTGGGACCGCCGTAACCTTTACCGCGGCCAACCTTCTTGATCAGAACTATTACGAAAAGCGCGGATTCAACCTGCCGGGCAGGAATTTCCGCTTGGACGTTTCGCAGAAACTCTGAAGGAGCCATCGGCCATGGGTAAAATGCATATCCTCTCGGCGTTAGGCGCCGCAGTCGCGGCGGTTACGATAGCGGCCGGACCAAGCCCCGGCGCCGATCTGTTTCCGGATAAAGCAGTGGTGAAATACGCCAAGGGCTTTACCCTCCGCTATTTCAAGTCCTTCAAGGTCGTGGAGGTCATCAATCCATTCAGCCATGCCCCGGATACGACACGCTATGTCTTGGTTCCCAGGGGCAAGCCCACCCCTCCCGAGTTCGCCAAAGCCACCCGTGTCGATATCCCCATCCGCACGGTCATCTGCCTTTCTACGACCCATATCAGCCTATTGGATTTCCTGGGTGCGATAGATCGGATCGTGGGTATGTCCGACACTGCGAGGCTGGTCAACCCCAAGGTGTTGGCCAGGGCGCGCGCCGGCCAAATCGTCGAAGTGGGCCGTGATGAGACATTGAACGAGGAGCGGGTCCTGACCCTGGCGCCGGACCTCCTTATGACGGTCGGCTTCACGGGAAAGGATATCGGTTCTCACCGGACCTTGATGGAAAGTGGGATCGCCGTCCTGGCCAATTCGGAATGGATGGAGAACTCCGTGTTGGGACGCATGGAATGGGTCAAGCTGGTCGGGGCCTTTTTGGATCGGGACGGCATCGCCGAGCGGAAATTCGACTCGCTGGAAGCGGAGTATGGGAAGGTCAAACGGCTCGCCGCAAGCGCGCGGAACAGGCCCAAGGTGATAGGAGGCACCAGCCGGAAAGGCGTTTGGACCGTTCCCGGAGGCAGAAGCTATGTGGCCGGTCTGCTCCGGGATGCCGGAGCCGAATTTCCCTTCGCCGATGACACTACGTCGGGCATCCGGAATCTCGGATTCGAGACGGTTTACCGGGCAGGAGTCGATGCCGATTTCTGGCTCAACGCGGAAGGGGCCAAATCCCTAAAGGACATTGAGGATGAAGATGAGCGTTACCGGGACTTCAAAGCCTTCAAGGCCAATCGGGTGTTCAGCAATACCAAACGCATGGCTCCCAACGGCAGTAACGACTATTGGGAATCCGGAGTCGTGAATCCGCATCTGCTCCTTTCCGATTTGGTGAAGGTGCTGCATCCCGAATTGTTGCCGGACTACCGGCTTTACTATACCAAGGCCCTAGAGTAAAAGTTGGAAACGATGATCAACCTGGCTAACCGGAAAAATGCTCCCGCTTCGGCGGTCCGGGAGGGCCGCTTTTCCTTTGCGGCGATCCTATCCGGGCTTTTCCTGGCCGCCTTCGCGCTTTTCATCCTGGATATCACCGTAGGTCCGGTGCATATCCCCATCAAGGATATCCTCAAGGTCGTGGGGGGGATGGAAATCGATTCGACCGGCATCACGAACATCATCGAGAAGATCCGCATCCCCAAAGCAATCGCCGCGGTCCTGGTCGGCGCGGCGCTCGCCGCCAGCGGTCTCCTGATGCAAACCCTGTTCAGGAATCCCCTGGCGGGCCCCGATGTCCTCGGCATTACCTCGGGCGCGAGCCTCGGCGTATCCCTCGTTATGCTGGCGGGGGGCGCCATTCCCACGGTTCAGGCAATCAAGCAGACGGGTGCGCTGGGAGGGTGGATTATCGTCGTCGCCGCCAGCATGGGTTCGGCGCTGGTGTTGCTCGTCGTCCTCGCCATCTCGGCCAAGGTCAAGGACAACGCATCCTTGATGATCATCGGCATCATGGCCGGGGCCCTGACGATTTCCCTCGTCAGCCTGATGCTGTACCTGGCCTCGCCGGAGCAAATCCAGGATTACCTGATGTGGACGTTCGGCACCATCGGAGGCGTTTCGGGCAAGCATCTCTGGACCCTCGGCTCGGTCGTGGCCGGAGGCTTGGGTCTGGCGCTGGCGGCTTCGAAGCCTTTGAACATACTGCTCATCGGCGAAAACTATGCCCGCTCCCTCGGGCTATCCGTTTTCCGATCCCGGATCCTCATCATCGCCGCGACCTGCCTACTCTCCGGAAGTGTCACGGCCTTCTGCGGACCCATCGGGTTCATCGGCCTGGCCGTGCCTCACCTATGCCGGGCCCTATTGCATACCTCCGATCATCTGCGCCTGATCCTGGCAGCTTGCGTGATGGGATCCATCGTGGTGCTCGCCTGCGACATCGTCACCCAATTGCCGGGAAGCCGAAGCCTGATGCCCCTCAATGTCATGACCTCTATCGTCGGCGCCCCGGTGGTCATCTGGGTCATCGCGCGCGTGAAGCACCGGAAAAGCCCTTTTTGAAGGCGGCACCTATGAAGCTGTTGGAAGCGGAAAATCTGGGCATCGGCTACGCCGTCAAAGGCGGATCGAAAACCGTCGCGGAAGGGATCCGGTTCCATCTGGAAGGGGGGAGGTTCATATGCCTCCTGGGCCCGAACGGCGCCGGAAAATCGACCTTGCTGAGAACCCTGGCCGGAATCCAGCCCCCGCTTGTCGGATCGGTCCGGATTCGCGGCGAGGATTCCCGTACCCTGGATGCGGCGAAGCGGGCTACGATTCTGGGCCTGGTCCTGACGGAGCGGTTGGAAAGCGTGAACCTGACCGTGGAGGAACTGGTCGCCTTGGGGCGGGCTCCCTATACGGGTTGGCCCGGGCGGCTTTCGCAGGAAGACGAGGGAAAAGTCGCCTGGGCCCTGAAGGCCACGGGGATCGTGGAGCATTCGGGCCGGAAGGTTTCCGAGCTGTCCGACGGGGAGCGGCAGAAGGCCATGATCGCGAGGGTCCTGGCGCAGGAGACCCCGGTGGTTCTGTTGGACGAGCCCACCGCCCACCTTGATCTTCCCAATCGCGTGGGCATCATGCGGCTTTTGAAAAACCTGGCCCATGATACAGGCAAGGTCATCCTGCTTTCCACCCATGAACTGGATCTCGCCTTGCAGTCGGCGGACGAGGTCTGGCTCATGGAGACGGGGGGGCGGATGGAAATGGGGGCTCCGGAAGATCTGGTCCTGAACGGCGCCTTCGGCGCGTGTTTCGGGAAAAGCGGGTTCCATTTCGATGCGGCCACAGGCGCATTCCGGTTCCATAAACCCGAAGGAGAAGCCATACAGGTCATCGGATCGGGCGCGGGCGAGGTCTGGACCCGCCGCGCCCTGGAACGGAAGGGCTTCCGCGTCGGCGAATCCTTCGATTCGAGCCGGCGCATCCGGGTCGTCGAAGAAACCGCGGGATGCTACCGATGGCTTTGCGAAGCGGGCGGGCGTTCCTCCTGTCATACCTCGATTGAAAGCCTGATCACGACCTTGCAAAGGAATCACGCAAGCAGGGTGGAGGCTGAAGCTTGAAGGGAAAGGATATGAGCCGGGTGGAACGCACCCTCTATTTTTGCGCGGGCGGGTCCTGCTTGCAGAAGGGTTCCGGCATGCTTATCCGCGAAACGCAGGCCCTGCTAAAGACGGAAGGCTTGCATTCCAGGGTCCATACTGTCAAAACCCTGTGCACCAGCCATTGCGATCAAGGCCCCATCATGGCCATCCAACCCGATAACGCCTGGTATTGCCGGATGGACGCGGAAAAAAGCGGGATGGTCATTCGCGAACATGTCCTGCAAGGCCGTCCCCTGGAGGCTTGGCTCCTGGATGCGGAGCGCCGGAAAACGGGAGGGAACGATACGGCTATCGCCCAACCGGATCTGAATCCGTTCGAGCCACGCAGACTTCCGGAATGGGGAGACGTTCCGGCGGCTGCGATGGACCCCTGGGAAATCAAGCTCTACCCGCTCCTGAAAGACCTGTTCGTGAACCGCTTCCAAGGCCTTATCTTCGAATTACCCTCCATCGTCAGCAGGCCGTTTTCGCTGAATCGCTCCGCCAACCTGAACTATGACGGGGTTTGCGCCGAGGTGGAGTCTTTGACACAGCGATTCTCCTTAGTAATCGGCCTATTCAAGGAATCCGATCCGGAATATCCGCGCCTATGGAGCGATAGGATAACCGAAGTCCTGTTCATCGAATCCGGGGATGGGCAGGGAGCGGCTTCCGAAAGGATGCTCGTGGCGACCAGTAGATCTGGGGTGCGCGCGTTGATCGTTCGGTTTCCCCGGCCCGACTCGATCCCAGGACCAGATCCCTGGGAGCATTACACCAGGATTTATCTCGAAAGGAATTGATCCATGGGGGGCGAGGCCCTATTAATTGGAACCCAAGTTCAACTTAGAGCGATGTAAAACGTTCCGTAGCCACCGTACATCATAGAAAGGTCACCACATGGCAATCAATATCACCCGGGTCTATACCCGGGCCGGGGATCAGGGCGATACGTCCTTGGTCGGCCGGGTGCGCATTTCCAAAGGATCCCAGAAGCTTTCGTCCTATGGGAGCATCGATGAGTTGAACACGTTCGTCGGCATGGCCCGAACCATCCTCATTTCTGATTTGGGCGGCCTGCCGGCCGAAAAACGGAGCGAGATGGATGCCTTGCTTCTGCGGATCCAGAACGAGCTTTTCGACGTAGGCAGCATCCTGGCGACCCCGGCTGGCAAGGATTACGAAGGCATGCCGGTCATCCTCCCCGAACAAATCACCGAGTTGGAAAAGTTGATGGATACCTTCCAGGAAGATCTGGAATCGCTTCCCTCCTTCACCCTTCCGGGCGGATCGTTCGCGAACGCCTCCTTGCACCAGTGCCGATCTGTGTGCAGGCGGGCGGAGCGGGAGATGGTCCGCCTATCCAAGGAAGAAGAGTTGCGGCCGAATATCCTCAAGTACGTGAACCGGTTGAGTGATCTGTTCTTCGTGCTCTCCCGCTACGTGGCGAAGCTATCCGGGGTTCCCGAGACGCTTTGGGATACGGGCCTGGGCAAGCGCAAGCCCGGGAAGCTTTGACCTCGGTAGGAGTTAACGACGCGATGGCGAAAAGGAGAGCGATTGCGATGAAGACGTTGGAAAAGGTTCTGGTATCGTGGAGCGGCGGTAAGGACAGTTGTCTGATGCTGCACGAACTCGTCAAGGACGGCCGCTATGAAATCACGGCGCTGGTCTGCATGGTCAGGGAGCATGAGCAACGGATCTGCATGCATGGGGTTCCCGTGGAGCTGCTGGACCGGCAGGCGGCATCGTTGGGATTCCGGCTGGAAAAGGTTTTTACGACCCGGGAATCGAATTATGAAGCAGTCATGAGATCCATCGTCGAAAAATTCACCCTGATGGGCGTTGCGAAGATA
>JAEKLQ010000010.1 GCA_019509785.1 Fibrobacterota bacterium
AAGGGACATCCTCGATTCGATCCAGGCTCAGGCGGAGCGTGACCGTGTCCCCTTCGGGAACCTGGAAATCCCGATCAACCGGTTTGCATCCCTCGTGCTGCACATGCAGGCGATGGGACCCGCCCGCTACGCAAAGAGGCGTATCCAAAGGCGTGGCGCCCGACTCCAGGCCATCGATGCGCAAGCGCGCGAAGGGCGGAGTGGTTTTGACCCAGACGTATCCGCCCGCGTGGCCGCCCTTTTCGTTGCCCTTTTCCGAAGCGGACGGGGACGCGGGCTCGGGGAAGGAGGGAGCCATGATGAAAGGGGAGGCCGGCGCGCCCGCCCCGCGGGAATCGGCCGCGAGCAAGGGCCTTACGGAGCGCCGCGTCGGCGAGGCGGCCTTCGCAAGGGTAACTGGAGAGTTACCCTGCGCCTCCTTCGGCCATGCGGGCACCTCCGTCGGCAGGGCAAAATCCGGGACCGGGGCCGTGGCAGCCGGGGATGGAAGGACGCCGGGCGCGGGCTTAAGCAAGGCTCCCGGCTCCGTTTCGCTCCGGGGGTGCCGGAGGGCCCAGAACGCGAAAACGCCGCAGGCCAAAACCGCCCACGAGGTGGCGAGGACGCGATTGCGCCGGACGCCGTTCTTCAGGTAGCCTCGCGCCTCCCCTCCCGCCTCGCTCTTCTTGTCCGAGAAAACCTGGACCATGGAATACAGCTTCAGCGCTTCCCGTCCCTTACCCGACTGATCCATCAGGCGCGCCTGCCGGGCGAAGCGCTCGGCGATATCCCGGAATTCCTTTTCCGCGGCCGGGGCCGGATCATCCAGCAGGCAACGGAGGCGTTGGGCCTCGATGGGAAGGCCCGTCCCTTCGGAGATCGCTTCCAAACGCAAGGCGCAGGTCTTGGCATCGGGCCTTTGCTCGGGATGCTTGGCGAGCATCTCTTGCGCCAAGTCGGCCATGCCGGGCAGAATGCGGGGATTGACCAAGCTGGCCCGGGCCGGATTTCTCTCCACGATCGCCTTGAGTACGGCATGCGGCGACCCCGCCGCGAAGGGCATGGTTCCCGTCAGGCAGCGGTAAAGCAGGATGCCCGCGGAGAAAATATCCGATTTCTCCGTCACGCCCTTACCTTCCGCTTGCTCAGGCGAGGAATACCCGGGAGTGCCCAAGTAAAAGCCGGTGCGGGTCAGCGAGGTCTCTTCCGACAGGAACGCGATGCCGAAATCGGCCAAGCGCACCGTCCCCTTGCGATCAATCAACACGTTGGAGGGCTTCACGTCCCTATGGCATATGCCGTGGGCATGGGCGGCGGCCAAGCCGGCGAACAATTGGTGGAAAAGGGAAAGGGCCGCCAGGTTCGGGATGATTCCATGCGTACGCTCGAGCAGGCACTCCAGGGAAGCGCCGTCCACGAACTCCATCGCCAAGAAAACGCTTTTCTCCTCCTGCCCGTAATCGAAGATCTTGATGACGTTCTCGTGGGAGAGCGAGGCCACCGCCACGGCTTCTTTCTGGAAACGCCTCACCATCTCAGGCTTGTTAAGTAAATGGGGATGCAGCTTCTTCAAGGCGACCTTCCGGCGCAGAACTCCATCCTCGGCAAGGAATACCGTCGCGGTGCTTCCCGAAGCGATTTCCCCCAGAATTGTGTAACGACCTTGCGGTTGCATTGAATCGACCCAGGGAATACCGGACAATAGGACGTTTGCGGCGACGCGCTGGGCGCCTCCCGGGTCGGATAATCTAGGAATTGGATGGCCCGCAAAGGTTTCCGGAACATGTTCTTGGGGTCCGGAATCGCGGGAATTTTAACTTCAGCGCAACGCACCATATAAACCGGATTAAGGAGATTGCAAAACTCCATTCCATAACCAATTTCCGTGCCAGATCGGAAGACCCGTTTTTTAAGCTTCCGGAAAACTTCCGGGGGATAGCCAATCCTTCGCGCGGGAAAACCGTCCCGCCACCGGGACAGAACCAGGGGAGGTGCGCCCGCGCGCGATCCCTCTCGCGGGAAACCGGTCCCGGTCGGGGGACGGTATCCGGCCGGCTCCGGAGAAGCGGGGTCGTTCATTCCGGTTTCCACTCCCGATTACGGCCAATAAACGCTCCCCCCGCCGGAAAAATTCATGACCAATATAATTGGCTCGTAAGTTGCGGGACTCCTCCCACTTGCATGGCTGAATGGCAGTCATAACCAATGGAGATGGTATTTATGATCAATCCGAAAAGCATTCTGTACTCGGGGCTGCCTTTGGCTGCTTCCCTTTTCTTGGGAGGCTGCTTTATGCCCACTTCCGAAAAAGCCGAGACCGCTACCCCGTCCGACAAGCCGGCCTTGGCGGCTTCGGTGAGCCTCACCTGGAACAAACTACCGGGGTGGGCAAACTCGATCGCGGCCGGCAACGGAGAACTCTACATGACGGAGATTTTCACAAATATTCTCTATATATGGGGCTGGAACTACGGTGAAGGCGCTTACGATTGGGTGAGCACGAACGGCACGGGTTCAAGTACGACCGAAATGGACGCCCCGGGCATACTCAGAAGTTGCTATGGGGCTGGTTGCGGTGGGACGGTATACCTTATCGGCACCGACCAAAGACTTTGGCGAAGCGATGACGACGGTAGCCACTGGACTCTACAGTCCTCCTTTCCCGTAAGCGAGGTCGGAGCGAACATGAACGGCGCGTTATGGGCTCTGGGTAGCGAGATTTACCCGGGTACTACGTCGGATCATCCAATCTACAGGTGTGTCAACCCTGCGACCGCCCAATGGGTGAAGACTGGGGGGGCCGGGGTCCGTATTGAGGTGGACCCGACGGGCCTTCCCTACGTCATAAACTCCTACGGCGATATTTACAAGGGTAATTCGGATGGCACCTATTTCGGGCATTTTACTTCCAAAAAGGCGGTCGATATCGGAATCGGTGGGAATGGGTCGATCTGGATCATCGGAGCCGACCACGTAGGTAGCGACGGGGACTACGGCATTTACAAGTGGGATGGTTTAAATTGGCAGCAGGCCCCCTCCGGCGCCAGACGCATCACCGTGGGTTCCAGCGGAACGCCTTTTATCGTTACTACCTGGGGGGAGATTTACCAGGGATCTAATCCTTGAGTTAGTGCCGCGGGATCCGGAGCCTTCCGGATCCACATCTTCCGTCGACAGCATCCGATGGGCTTCCCGGTTTGGATCTGGCTCCGCGATCAGGGCCAATTGGAGGTCCACGATCGGAACGGCCCTCTTGCCAAGAAAATCCTGGCCAATGTTTCCGACATGAATCCGGGAATCCATACGGGTTCTTCAGACATATATCCGCTACGCAGTTTTTGATCCTGCGTTCGCAAAAACCATCCAGGCGACTTCTGATTTTCCGAACCTGCGCGCGCGCCTTCCCAGGCCTAGCTCGTCTCTGGGTCCCTCTCGCGGGAAACCGGTCCCGGTCGGGGGACGGTTCCGAAGGATACGGCGAACGCCTTTTCACTTATCCCTCCCGATCCCTCGATGGAAACGTTTTTTTTCGGAAAATAATTATAACCAATTAAATTGGCTTAAAACTTTCGATTCCATATTCATCCCACGGCTGCATGTCAGCCATAACCAATAGAGATGGTAATAATGATCAATCCGAGAAATATCCTGTATGCGGGCCTGCCGGTTGCCGCGTCCCTATTGCTGGGAGGTTGCTTATTCCCCACTTCCGAGAAGACCGATACCGCCTCCGCGCCGGACAAGCCGGCCTTGGCCGCTTCGGTGGCCGTGGGTTGGTCCTTAAAGACGGGGTTAGCGACCTCGATCGGAGCCGGATTCTCCCGCAGCGTCTACATTACAGGCACGGATACCCATTCCGGCGGCTGGCATACGGTCTACAAGTGGAGCGGGTCCGACTGGATAGCTACGGCCGGCGGAGGATTCGAAACCGATGTTGGAGGATGCTGCGGGCCCAACTCAGGAGGAGAAGCCGTGTATGTTATCGGCAGCGACCATAGGGTTTACAAGAGTAACGACCGCGGCTCCCACTGGAGTGGCGTCGGCTCCCTTACCGTGAGCGAAATCGGAACGAGCACGAACGGTTATGCTTGGGCATTGGGTACCGATTATGTCTCGGGCAGCACCTCGGATCATCCGATCTATAAGTGGGACGATCCCAGCGGCCAGTGGATCCGAACCACCGGCGGCGGGGTCCGGATTGACGTCGATCCGAGCGGCTATCCCTACGTCATCAATTCGTTCCATGATATCTGGAAAGGGGATTTGAATGGGGTATTCGCTCCATTCACTTCGCAAAAGGCGAACGATATCGGAATCAGCTCATCGGGGAATGGGTCGACGATCTGGATCATCGGGAATAACCCCGTTGGGTCCCAAGGGGACTTTGGCATTATCAAATGGGATGGGACCACGTGGCAGGAGGCCAACGGGGGTGCCGTACGCATTACCGTGGATTATGACGGGACGCCTTGGATCGTCAATTCCTGGGGGAACATCTACCAGGGGGCCTGACCTCGGGTTTTTTGCCGCGGGATCCGGACCTTTCCGGGTCCCGCTTTTCACTCCCACCTGATCAACGAAGCGCAGGTCGATTCAGGGCCTGATCTCCCACCGGAAATCCCGCCCGATGATCTGGTTCCGGGCATGATGGGATATCGGCACGGCCGGCTCCTCGTAGATGAGCACGTCGCGCAAGGCCTCCGGCAGATCGTCCACGCCCGCCTCGTTGGAAACGTAGGCGCGCATTTCCCGGACCAAAGGCGTGTATTGGTAGGCGTATTCGCCCGTTAGCTCCATTTGGAATTTGGACGCGTCCCACAATCCCTGCGGGGTCCCGAAATCGAACCAGGCCGCGTCCTGGCTGTAATTGGCGACCTTGATGGCATGGCCCGCCTTCAGGGCCGCGGTCCAGTAGGGCTTGATGTCAGCGACGCCCGGCTGCACGAATTCAAGGAAAGCCTTCTCGTAGATGGCGATGCCGGCGAAGGTGAGGCGCGCCAACTCGTTTCCCGCCGGCGCGTAGCCCTCGAACCCGTGCACGCCCAGAAGCCGGCCATCCGCGCCCACGCTCAAGGTGTTGTGGGTGGGGCGGAAGATGCCGGCCAAGGTGGCCATGGCCCCCGAGGCCTGGTGCCGCCGCAACAGATCCTTTAAATCGATGGTGTGGATGAGATCGCCGTTATGCACCAGGAAACGATCCGTCGCCTCCAGGATATGCCGCGCGTTCCACAGGCATCCGCCCGTGCCCAGGATCTCGGGCTCATAAAGCGTGCGCATCCCCAGACGCAAGGCCGGCTTCTCCATTTCGGCATAGAGATGATGGGTATTGCACAAAAGGCGGGCCGGGAAGAGCGGTTGCACCTTACGGTAGTTGATCTCCAACGCCGTTTTCCCCTGGAAGGGGATGGCCGGCTTGGGGATGCGATCGGTCAAGGGGCGCAAGCGCCGCCCGTAGCCGGCGCACAGGAAGAAGGCGGAAAGGGTATCCGGCATGTTACGGCGCCGGCGCGGAGGGCGCGGTCGTCACGGGAAGACGCTCCCCACCGGCCCGCCGATCAGGATTTCGATGGGCAGCTTCTTGTGCTCGTACTCGTAGGGCGGCGGCTTCCATTGGAACGCGTCCCCGTACTCGCGCCGCACCAGGTTCAGCATCTCCACGGCCGAACGCCAGGGCAGGAAGGTCTTCCGGTCGGTGACGTGGAACTGGGCCCCGCCGCACAGTTGCCCTTGGAACTTATGGAAGGTGGGCTGGAACCAGGCCGGGCGGAAATGCACCCCGGGAAGGCCCAAGGCATTCAGCTTGCCGGTGAAGCCGGCCGCATCGGAAATGTAGCCGGCGCCGAAGAGCTCGAAGGGTTTGGTGGTGCCTCGCCCTTCGGACATATTGGTCGCTTCCAGAAGGCACATGCCGGGATAAACCACGGCCGTGTCCACGGTGGGCATGTTGGGCGAAGGCAAGACCCACGGCAAGCCCGTATCCTCGTAATACATCCACGGTTCCCAGCCCCGCATGTGCAAAACCGTCAGCTCGCATTTCGGGAACGCCTCGCTCCGGAACTGCTCGGCCAATTGCCCGATGGTTTTCCCGTGCCGCGCCTTGATGGGATGCAGCCCTACGAAGGAGCGGTATTCCGGATCGAGCACGGGCCCCTCTTCGCTCTGCCCGTCGATGGGGTTGGGCCTATCCAGTACCACCACCTGGATGCCCAGTTTTTCGCAGGCCCGCATGCAGAGGTACATCGTCCAGATGAAGGTGTAGTAGCGCGCGCCCACGTCTTGCATATCGATCAGAAGCGCGTCCAGGCCCTCCAGCATCGCGGGCGTAGGCTCGCGATGTTCGCCATACAGGCTATGGACCGGAATGCCCCATTGCGGATGCTTGAAATCCCGCCACTCGATCATGTTGTCCTGGGTCTGTCCCAGGTAGCCATGCTGGGGCCCGAACAAGGCTTTTAGGCGGAACAAGGACCCGTCATGGGACTTCAGGATATCGGAGGTGTGGACCAGGGAGGCGGAAACCGAAGCGGGATGGAGGACCGCGCCGATGGCCGCGTTTTTGAGGGCGGAAGGCCACACTTCGTTCAAACGATCGAGGGGCAGAACGACCTTGGAATTGTTACTTTTCATGCTGCCTGGATGGGCCTCCGAATGTTCCAATAAAGCAATTTCGGCGGCTTGCGCGGGCAATTATTTAGGTTCATCAACACAGTGCCCCCGGGAATTTCCGCCCCGGGGAGAAGCGAGGACGAAATGGGATCCCTCAACAAAGTCATGCTGATCGGCAACCTGGGCAAAGACCCGGAAGTGCGCGCCATCCCCTCCGGGGCCAAGGTGGCGAACTTCTCGATCGCGACCACGGACAGCTACACCGACAAGAACACGAATCAGAAGGTCGAGAAGACCGAGTGGCACAATATCGTGATGTGGCGCGGCCTGGCCGAGGTCGCCGAGAAGTATCTGCGCAAGGGTTCGCAGGTCTACATCGAAGGCCGCTTGCAAACCCGCACCTGGGACGACCAGAACGGGCAGAAGCGGTATACCACCGAGGTCATCGCCGATCAGATGCAGATGCTCGGAAGCCCGCGCAACCGCGAAGGCGGCGAGGGCGGCGGCTTCCAACGCTCCGAGCCCGCCATGAACGCGCGCTCTGCGGGGGGATCCTTCGGCGGCGCGCCCGCCGGCGGCGCTCCCGGCGGCGGCTACAGCGCTCCGGCTTCGCTCCCGCCCCAGGCCGAGGACGATTTGCCATTCTGATGCGGAGGGCCGCCGGGCCCTTCCTTCCCGCGTACTGGCCGGCTCCGCAGGGGGCCGGCCTTTTCGTTTTCAGGCGCGCTAAGGACCCTAGCGGAAGCGGAGAACGATCCGCCCCATCATCTGCGTCATTCTCTCGGCCCGGTATCCCTCTTCATAGGTCAAAGCGCGGAACTGCCCTTCCACATGCGAGC
>JAEKLQ010000011.1 GCA_019509785.1 Fibrobacterota bacterium
CGTCCAGATCGTCGCGGAGGGTGACCTCGTGGTGATGTCGACCCTCAGCACCGAGGTCGACTCGAACGGCAAACCGTACGAAACGACCTGGTTCGACTTGTTCCGGGTGAACGGTGGCTTGCTCGTCGAGCACTGGGACGCGGCAACGATCGAGTGAGCGTCATCAACGGAAGACGCTGACGCAATCCGCGGCAAAGGCTCCAGCCACAACAGCTCAGGTCTCAGATGGGAGGCCTGACAATCGAAGTCTTCGGAGCGCTGGCGATGAGTCTGTCCAGCGGAGACGCGCGCGGCAGAGCGCATGGTGACGGGCCAAAGGATCCTCATACTTCTTCTTACATCTACGCCAATGACATACCTATGCAAATGGCATATAGGTGCAGTAATTAAACAGATCAGGAAGTTCTGCGCGTCGATTTAGGATCTTGGGTCGGTAGTATTAACCGGAGGAGGATTCAAAGCCGCTTTGCCCATTGCCTCGGTCTACTTCTACGTAAACTGTACGTAAATATTTTCCAGGACCGAATTGGATCAAAAACAACGAATCAGGATGACAAGATCCTGGATGATTATCTATTCGGCGCGGGACAACCGACGATACTCGGTCGGCGAAACGCCCTTGCATGCCTTGAACAGCTTGTGAAAATGGCTGCCGGCCGCGAATCCGCATTCGCCGGCGACGTGGGCGATATCCCGATCGGATTCGATGAGGGCGCGGCAGACCAGATCGATGCGCGCTTCGTTGATGTATTCCGTATAAGGCTTGCCGATGCGATGCTTGAACCAACGACTGAATGCGGCCGGCGACATTCCGATGCGGCCCGCTACCGCCGCCTGCGAGAGCGGATTCACGAGACTGGATTGGATTAGTTTGCAAACCCGATCCAGCTTCTCGTCCAGGCCGCCTCCCGGGCCCACGGACACCTGCGGCCCGCCTATCGAAATCAGATCGTCGGCCGAAGCCAATTCGGCCAAGACGGAAAGGAACACTCCCAGACGGCGGGGTGATGCGGGCGGCAGTTCCCCGATGCGGCGAACGAGGGGAAGCACAGCGGCGCGGGTGGCGCTTCCCGCAAGCAGTCCCCTGCGGGCGTCCGTGAGGAAAGCCTCGAAGCCATGGAACTCCGGGAAAGAAGAAAGCGCTTTACGGATGGCGACGGGCTGGAATTGCATGACCAAGGCCCGGATCTCCCCCTTGGCGCCCGGAGATTGGAAGAAGGAATGGGCCGTACCTGAACCCAGGATGAATAGATCGCCTTCACGGAATTCGCCCAGGGATTCTCCGATTATCCAAGTACCACTTCCCGATTTGACCAGCAGGATTTCCACTTGCGGGTGGCGATGATCGTGCTTCCTGCGGGTTTTGAGGACTTCGACGAATTTGAATGTCGGCTCGCTGGGCTGCGCGTCGGCGAGAGTGGTCGCGAACGGGGCCGGCAGCGGCTTGAGGAAAGGCAAGAGGATGGGGGTGGCCATAAGGCCAATATACCGCAAAAGCGCGGGCGCGGAGGGGAATCCTCATTAGGCGATCCGTTTTTCCGGGGCGTATGTTAAGAGAGCGTATGCGCTTCGTTAATAGCGGACCGACCGCTTGGCCAATTGCGACTAACATGATGGGAACGACAAGAAAATATTCGGCGACGCTTGTCTTGGCCGCATGCATCTGGGCGCCATCGCATGCCGCGAGCGGTCCCATCACCTCGAACCTCAAACGGGCGCTGATCTACTTCTACAATTACGCGGGCGATCATACCAACACCCCGGCCTGGTGCGGTTACATTATGAAGCTGGGGGCCGCCCACGGCATTACCATCGATACCACGCGCAATCCCTCGACCTTCACCGTCGCCAACCTTTCCAATTACCAGGCTGTCGTCCTTTTCAACGCCTACTATATCGGCCAGAGCATGTCCCAGACCCAGAAGGACGCCTTGCATGATTGGTATAAGCAGAACCTGGGCATCGCCTGTATCCATCAATGCGTGAGAAACACCTGGGGCGGCGTCGCCCCCAATTGGTATGACAGCCTGATGGGGGGCATTACATCAAGGCCGCCGGTTTCGGTACCGGCCCCGTGTATGTCGAACCGGCGGTGATCGGGACCGATCTCGCCATGAACAGCGACTCCACCCCGGTGGCGGCGGGCACGGTCATGAAATGGAACGATGAATGGTATACCTACGATCAGACTCCCGTGGCGCCGGATACCAAGCTGTTGTGGACCACCAAGACAACGGATCATAGCTTCACCTTCGTCCTGCCGGGGACAGTCCAGCCGATGGCTTGGGCGCGCACCACCAACGGAGGCCGCTTCGTCCTCAATTCCATGTACCATACCAACGATCTCATCCAATCTACCGATCCCGCCTTGAAGAAGTTCAGCGACGGGGCTCTCCTGGGGACGATGCGCTGGGTGGCCGGATATACGGGATGCACCGACCCCTCCAAGCCGGGATACAATCCCCAAGCCACGCATAACGATCCCAAAGCGTGCGACGCCGCCACCACCATCGATGTTCGAACGCCATCGCGCGATGTCCCCGGGGAAGCCGGGCGTGTGCGCGTGTCCTTCACCGGAGCGGGGGAGCACACCCTCGACGTCTACGATTCCCGCGGCCGCAAGGTCCTCTCCATCCGGGGCGACGGTCCTCACGAATACGGTTTAGATCAACTCGGGCCAGGGATGTACCATTTGCGGGCCCGTTCCGGCGCGGAATCCTTCAACCGCAGCTTCCTGATACTCTAAGGGATACCATATAAATATGGTTATCAATTTCCGCCGGGCGGCCGCCCTCCTGGCCGGGTCCGCATGCCTCCGGACGATCGCGGCCGGTTCGGATCTCATCGAAAGGCAACCGCTCTCCATCGGCACCAAGATGGAGACCGGGCAGATCGTGAAGGGCGAACCGGACATCAACGCCGTCGATCCCTCCAAGTTCTACCTGTCGCAGATCGGCGTGAACCTGACCCAGGAGGTTACCGTAAACCACCGCCTGGAGATGAAGGTCGGCGTGGGGGGCGTATTCTTCTATTCCTTTCCGAACATCCGGGGAGATGCGGGATCGCAGGGAACCAAGTTCGGCCCGGGCGTATCGCAGGCCCAGTTGAACTACAAGTTCGGCGATCCCGATGCGCCGTTCGCCAACCTCAGGGTCGGGTACTTTCCCTACAAATACGACCCCGACGCGAAGAACCTGGGCGAATACCTGTTCCGCAGCATGGCCTATCCCACCTTCGTGTTCACCGGGGGATGGTCCATCACCGACAATGCCCTGGCCAAGATCCAAGGACTGCAAATCACGGTTTCGCAGTTCGGCGGGAACCTCAAGCATGATTTCCTCCTCTCCAGCGAGCGGGACTTTAGGCCCCAGGGCGACTTCACGCCCGCATACGTGGGAACCTTGACCGCGGGCGCTTTCCAGTTCGGGGCGGGCGTTTCCCTCTATCATTACTTTCCCATCGAGAAAAAGCGCACGGAGTCTCGGGACATGGGACCCGAGACCATCCTGCATTTCCAGGATTTCCCGCAGTTCACCGCCCGGCCCGATTCGGCGGCTAAGTGGGCCTATCCCGGCGTTCCCGTGACGCATTCCCGCGGTCCCGTTTCCATGACCGCGAACGACCTGCAGAACCTCGTGTTCGAGGCTCAGAATACCCTGGTCTTTTCGGAGGATAGCCTTAGGAACCTCGCCATCGCCGATAGCGTGAAGAACAGCCTCCACCCCGACACGGTCGCTATGACAGTTCAGGGGGTTAAGCTGATGGCCCGAGGCTCTTTCGATATCCAGAAGATCGTCCCCATGCCTTTCCTGGGGGAAAGCGCCTTCAAGGTTTACGCCGAAGCCACCCTGCTCGGCGTTCAGAACCAAACCGGTTTCTTCGAGAAACGCTGGGAGCGCATGCCGATCATGTTCGGCATCGACCTTCCCACATTCCGCCTGCTCGATATCCTGTCATGGGAAATGGAATATTTCCCATCATCGCTACCGGACAATTTCGATCGGATGTTCGATTACAACTACGTTGCCTACCCGGATTATAGCCTGCTCTTCCATACCCCGGCCCAGAACCGGCAGGATGATTGGAAATGGACCTTGTACGCGAACAAGAAGCTCACTACCGGCTTATCCATGGTGGGCCAAGTCGCGAACGATCACTTTCGCACCGTGAACAGGCAGATCCTGTTCACTGGCCAATCCTTGATGCGGAAGCCCTCGGATTGGTATTACGTGATCACCCTGAATTTCGGGATCTGACCATAGACCGCAGGGAATTTTTCAAAACCATCGCCGCCGCCGCCGCCATGGGATTGTTCGAAGGGAAGCGGGCACTGGCGGCCCCTCCGCAGGCCGCATGCGTTTCACATTCTTCGAGGGGCCGGTGAGCAGCGGGGGCCGTCCCGCCGTCATCATCAAAATCACGGCCTCGGACGGGACTGTGGGCTGGGGCGAAAGCGTGCCTATCCCGCGCTGGGGCGGCGAGACGGCCGAAGGCGCGCTGGCATGCCTCCGGAATTATCTCGTGCCTGTACTGAAGGGCCAGGACGCCTTGGATATGGAGCATATCCACGCCTTGATGGGAAAGGAGATCGCGAACGGGTTCACGACCAGCTATCCCATCACCAAGGCCGGGCTCGATATCGCGCTGCACGATCTGATCGGGAATGCCCAGGGCAAGAACATCGCGGAGATATGGGGGCTCAAGACGCCCGACGAAATGGTCTTGAGTTGGACCTTGAATCCAATGAATCCCACTACCGCGTTGGAGATGGCCCCCAAGCTCGCCGACTCGGGCGTTGCCGTCCTCGAGGGCGCGGTCCATCCCCACTGCCTTTCCGGCTTCCAGGACCTGCGCAAGCAAGGGGCGCTTCCCATCATCATGGACGAGGGATGCATGTCGCCCACCGATGTCTCCGAATTCATAAAACTCAAGATGCTGAATGGGATCGCGATGAAACCTTCGCGCTGCGGCGGCTTGATATCGGCAAAGGCCCAGATTGAGCTCCTGAATAGGGAAGGCCTGGTTTTCCTGGGCAGCGGCTTGACCGATCCCGACATCTCCTTGGCCGCCAGCCTGATCCTGTTCGGCGCTTACGGCCTCAACCGTCCGGCGGCCCTGAACGGCCCGCAGTTCCTAGGCGCCAGCGTGCTGAAGCAGCCCTTCGTCGTCAACGGCGGGAAATTGAAAATCCCCAAAGGTCCAGGCCTCGGCATAGAGGTGGACGAAGAGAAGGTCCGCGAATTGTCCGCCCGCACCTGGCGCGGCTGATCTATGTGCGTCGTCGCACTTAAAACCGATGGCTCCAACATGTTCGGGGTACTGTCCGTATAGCAACGGGCTTCGATTTATTTACTTCGGCATTCCGCTTCCTTGCGGTCTGTTAAGAAAGCGTATGCGCTTCGTTAACATCCGGCCCACCGCTTCGCTCCCGAGCCAGTACCATGATCACGTGGCGCCTCCACGGTAAACTTCTCGATGACGGAGATACTATGCGTTTCGCGATGTCCTTGAGTTCCGGATTCGCCCTGCTCGCCTTCATATCGCTAGGAACCCTGCCCGCTCAAGGCGCCATCTCGGGAGCCTATTCTGGCAAAGGTACGCATCCTGGCTTTACCATCTCCCCCATCGACGCCATGGGCAAGGCCAGTACCATGGGCATTGCCTGGCTTAAAAACGGGGACATGGTCTGGGTGCGTTCCCCGGGGAATTACCAGAATCCTCCCGCCGCCAATTCGAGTGCGGGAGTTTGGATCGTGAAGAACGTCGCGACCAATCCCACGGTAACGAAACTGGTGGATCAGTTCCGCCAACCCACCGGAGTGACCGTAGGGCCCAACGATGAAATCATGGTCGTGGATCTGGACGGCGTGTACAAGGTTTCCGCCACCGACGGAACGAAAACCCACATCATACCCATGCCCGCGACCTACGACTGTTCCCTGCCCTATCATGGCTACATCTTCTGCCCCATGTATAACAACGGCACCTATTATGCGCCCTACTCTTCGACCTTCGTCTCGGGCGGATTCGCGGACACCGATCCTTCGGGAGAGTATGCCGGGTCGGTGCTCTCCTGGAAGCCGGACGGCACGGGGGGTTATGGCAAGTACGCCGGGGGCTTACGCTCCCCGAACGGCGGCGGGCTCGGGCCCAACGGCATCATGATGTTCACGGACAATCAGGGGAGCTGGAATCCCTCTTGCGCGCTCAACATCATCAAACCGAACGCTTTCTACGGCCTCCACCAGAATTCTCCCTATAAGGACAATTGGGCCGGGTTGGCCAACAAGGCCGGCACCATGCCCTACCAGCCGCCCATAGCCTGGCTCCTGCAGGCCCAGGCCGTCGGCCAATACGGCGTGGCCGCGAGCACCACGCAGCCGCTCTACATGGATCATGGCCCTTACGCGGGAGACGTCATCGTGGGGGACGCCACCTTGGAAGGCATGTCCCGCATCGCCCTGGATCCCGTGGGCGGCACCGGCGTGAGCGCGAATTACAACGGATCCGTGCATTGGTTCTCGAACATGCCCGGGGGATCGAATTGTCCCGCGCCCAACCGGTTCGCCATGGATCCCGCCGGCGACGTCATCTACGTGGGGACCTTGGAAATCATCGGACAAAGCGCGGGCGCCTGGCCGTCCGGAGCGGATCAGCCGTTCTACAAGATCGCCCTGGACGCCGCCGCCATCAAGGCCTCCTTCGAAATCCTGAGCGTGAAATCACGGTCGGGGGGGATTGAGATAGCTTTCTCCCAGCCCGTTTCCGAAGCCTCGGCGGTGGCTGCAAGCTTCGCCGTCAGGCAATATGATCTGGTGCGGCAAGAAGGGTATGGCGCCGGAAACAATACTTCCACCGCGCCCGCCATCGGCAGCGTCCAGATATCCCAAGACGGCTATCGGGTATTCCTGGGCATCGGCAGCAACGCCAAATTCGACCGCGTGCTTTCCATCATCGCCGGCGGCATCCGTTCGCGCACCGGCAACGCATCCTTGGTCTACAACTCCGCCTTGTTCACGCATAATTACCAATCCACGGAGGCATTCAATCCCGGCCCGGTCTCCATAGCGAATCGCGCTACCGAACAGTACATGAATAACCACGTCATGCATAGCATGCTGCCGGGCGCGGTGAAGGTGCAGGTCGACCTTAAGGGAGCCTACACGGTTTCGCTCGGCAAATTGAACGGCGCTACCGTGGAAAAGAGGCAGGGTTTCGGCGCGGGAGAATTCACGTTAAAAGCTCCCGGCGAAGGCCTGCATGTCCTGGAAGTGCGGCAGGGCGGACGCGCCTATGTGCGTCCGATATCGTTTTGATCGGGATCCCGGAGGGGGTATTCCCGGCGGATGATATACGGCGAATCGATTAGAAGGATCGGGAGGATTTCTTGGGACTGAGACATTTAAGGTTG
>JAEKLQ010000012.1 GCA_019509785.1 Fibrobacterota bacterium
TGTTCACTCCTCGAACGCCCTGGACGTATGATACGTAGATTATCCCGATCATTTCGGCGCCTGGGGAAACGTGGAATACTACCCGATTATGGAGCAAGCGATAGAGTTCATTGAGGATCACCTTGCCGATCCCATCTCGGTGGAAGACGTGGCAAAACATGCATTCCAGTCGCGCTGGCATTTCCAGCGCATCTTCCGCCTCGTCACCGGCCATTCAGTCTATTCCTACATCAAGCGACGCCGGCTATCCGAAGCCGGAAATGATTTGATGTTGACTCGGGAAAGGATCATCGACATTGCATTCAAATTCCAGTACGAGACGCCGGAAAGTTTCCTACGGGCCTTTCGCAAGGAGTTCTCCGTCAATCCTTCCGAATACCGCCGGGGCAAGGAACATCGGGGGCTGCAGCGGATTTCGGTGCTTCGCGATCGCCAGCGGGAAGGCGTCGGCAAGGATGCCTTGCGTACCCAGATGGTGGTTCGGGGCGAGACCCTTCTCATCGGCCGGAAATATCGCACCACAATGCGGCAGATGCGCAATGAGACGGATATCCCCGCCTTCTGGGGCGATTTCTTTTCCCGCAATGTCATGGCGGAAATTCCGGACAAAGCCGATGGGGCCGCCATGGGGGTCTATTTCAATTGGGACATCGAGGAAAACTTCGACGTCCTCATCGGCGCAAGGGTGGAGAGATTCGGCAAGGTCCCGGAAGGGATGGAGGCGCGCCGTATCGCGCCGGCCAAGTATATGGCCTTCACCGTGCCGGGGAATACCAATGAGGATATTCTCCGGGCTTGGAAGTACATCTACGGAGTCTGGATGCCGGAAACAGGGTATGAACGCGGCCTTGCCGACGATTTCGATCTCTTCGACGACCGCTTCGCACGTGCCGAAAACCCCGAGTCGGAGATTTACATCCCCCTTGCTTGACGAATAGCACAAACGGTCAAGAGCTTCCGGAGCCTTCCGCTTATTTTTCCTTCGAAGCCGCCCCCTCGTTCCGAAGGGCGGCCCAGGAAAGGACGACCGTATGAAGGACCAGGAGAAAGTCGATTATCCCCGGGTATCCCGGGGCGCCATCAAGCTGGTGGGGATTTCCGTCCGCACCACCAACAAGGAAGAAATGGACGGGAGCGGTCGCATAGCCGGTCTCTGGAAGCGTTTCTTCGAAGAGGATGTGCTATCACGCATCCCGGGGAAGACGCACCCCGGCCAGATCATCGCCGCTTATACCGACTTCGAAAGCGACGAGAAAGGTCCTTATACCTTGGTCATCGGAGCGGACTCTTCGGGCGCAGGGCAGCTTCCCGCTGGGATGGTCCTAAAGGACATTCCAGCGTCCGATTATAGGCTTGTGTCCACCGCCCGAGGCCGCCTCCAGAACATCGCCATAGAGGCCTGGACGAAAATCTGGCGGGACGAGGGTCTCAGGAAAGGGAGGACTTATAAGGCAGACCTGGAAGTGCACGGGGAAGATGCCCGGGATCCGGAAAATGCCCGCTTCGATATCTTGCTTGGAGTTCACTGACTGGCGGAATGTCTCCCAGCGATCATTATCGCCGGGGAATTTTCGCCGGTTACGGCGAAGGCGCGCCGCCTAGGAATGAAGTCCCGGCTGAATGGTATGGGATGGCGAAGATCGCCTTCTACTTCTGACGCCCCTAAGGTTCCGTCGCCGATTCCAACTTCCCGATGGCCCGCTTCGCCAGCAGCAAGGGTAACACGCCGATGACCCCGAATGAGCAATCGATCAACCTCCAATAGAATGGGATGCCGCGGATGGGCCCGCAGATGAAGGCCAAAGGGAATACCGCCAGGCATGCGATGATCCCGAAATCCACCACCCATTTGTTCCGAACCGGCTCCTTGAAGGGCCCCCAGAAGGCAGTGGCGATGACCAGATGGGCGAAGGCCAGCCAATCCGTTCCGTACTGAATGAACGGGTAGAGACGGTTCGTGTCTCTAAGGCCAAAATCGACTTTGGCGATCCAGTTCGCCAAGTTGGGAAGCGCGCGACCCAGGGAAGTACCCGGGCCGAGCTGCGCGTCGAGAAAGGCGACTTCATGAATGAGCGGAAATGCCGTGAGACCGCTCAGCGCAAGGCCAATCGCGAAAAGCGCGAGAAGAAGGCGGATCCGGGCGACCACGCGGAGACGATCTACCATCGGCATTAAACGAAATTAGCGAATAATAGCTACCTATGCGACTCAGTGGCGGCAGAGTGTCGCGGCCTTTGGCGGGGTATTGTCGTTCCCCCGTCCCGAGTTTCGCGGTAATTTTGGGTCATGAGCAAACCAACCCGCGATGAAAATCGGAATTTCGAAATGAAGATCAGTCCGGAAACCATCCGCAAATGGCGCGAACAAAGGGCCTGGTCGCAAGAACACCTTGCCGAAATCACGGGCTTGAGCCTAAGGACCATCCAGAGGGTGGAGGCCGAGGGCAAGGCTTCCAATGAAACCCGCATGGCTTTGGCCTCCGCCTTCGGTTGCAGCCTCCCTGAATTGGAACCCATAGCCGAAGCTGCGGTGGGCGCGACGATCGATATGTCCGCCCCGACGGTTCAAAAGATCGATTCCCGGCGGATTCGTCCCGCATTGATCGTTTTGCCTATGGTGGCCGGCTTTCTTCTATTCCAGGATTGGCGGCTGAATCATTCCATCACCTGGTCCAGGTGGTCGTTACTGGGCATCTCCTTAGGCATGCTTGGGATCGGCATCAAGATGCTGACCCGGCATTTCCCCGGTCGATCCCGTCGCAATGGATTCTTCATCCACGCCATGATCTATTCTTTGACCTGTTCGTTTTTGGGGTTCATGGATTGGAAGGCTTCGGGCGGGATTACCTGGTCGCAATGGCCCATGATCGGATGGGGGTTGGGATTGGGCCTGCATGGATTATTTCAAATCGAGCCCCTGTTCCGCAAATCGCAGGCTTCTCTCTAAAAGCGCTTTTCCAAGAGCGCCTCTCTAAGAGCCTTTCGCGTAAACCCATCCTTTGGTTGCGCCTTTCCCCGTGAAAGGCAAGCCGAGCACGGCCAGGATCCTTTCCGAAGCCGGGTATTCTCCCGCGTCGGCTACGCCCAGTCTTATGGGGTTTCGCCCGGGCCGATAATAATGCGTTCCAAAAACCAGGTCCCATGTCGCCAAGGTATTCCCGAAGTTCTTGGCTTCCTTCAGATCGGCGCTATGATGGTAGCGATGCGTTTCCGCCCCGATGAAAACGTAATTGAGGAATCCCGCGCGGACGTCCGCATTGAAATGGGAGACCAGGCTTTGCAGGTCGATCAATAAAGTGGCCGCCAGCACCGCCGCCGGCGGGAGGCCCAATAGGATCAAGGGGATTTGGATGATGACGGTGGAGATCAGGGCGTTGATGGGATTGAAGACGGCATGCATCATCACGTAGACCTTGTCCGGCAGATGATGGGCGACGTGGGCCCTCCACAAGAACCCGCCGATGGGACCCTTCCCGGCATGGCTCAATCTATGGAACCAATACTGGAAGAATTCGAAAACCAATAGGAACGCCACGACGCTCGCGATCACGGGGGCATGGGTGAAAAGCCCAACATGGGTTTCGCTGTACCGGATCGCCATCATCCCGAACAGCGCCTTAGTCGCGCCGATGGTGGGGGCGTTCAATAGGATATACCGGAAGTCGCGGAAAAAGCTTTTCCCGGTCATGGACCATGCCTCCGAGAGAGGGAAGAGCCTTTCGCAGGTGATCAGGACCGCCAGAAAGAAAAGGGTCATCATCCAATAGGTCCTTTTGGAATCCCATTGGAACCGGACGGACAGATAGACGGAAAGGACCACCATCGCCAGCAAGAAAGGATAAAGCCCATAAGTCACCGCATGCCTGATCTGGTTTTTCATGACGCTCCCTGCACGGTTGCCCGGCGCTTATTTTTTCCCGAAGACCATCGGGATGGTTTGCGAGTTTTCCGATTCGGAGAACCGGAACTTCAGTTTCTCGAATGTCGGCATGCCCGAGAAAAGGCCGAGCTTCCAGCCTCGCGTGTAGCCCAAGGGCTCGCTGGGTATGCCAAAGGAATGATCGATCTCTCCGTTCGAATTCTCATCGTGCAGGAGGATGGCCGCATAATCGCCGTAGGGAAGATCGGTGAATTCCAGGGTGGATTCCCGGTCGCGAATGGCCCCGAAGGCCTTGCGGAATGGGGCTTTCGGCAGCTTGTCTTCCTTCCGGTACAGGAAGACTACTGCCTGTCCAGCGTCTATGTCGAAGTCACGGGCCCGGATAGTCAAGGTTCCCTGCCCCGGCGCCTCATCGGCCAAGACGGCCCAGGGGAGCGCGAGCAAGAGACCGCGAAAGCTTGCTTTCATTTTGCACTCTATGTCTTATATTGAACATCATGTTCATTTTATATGAAGGTAATCCGCTCCGGCCATCTAAGGAAGCGTACGGAAGCCGGCGTTTCCGGATGAATCGGCCCGAAAGTTCATGAGGGATATGAAACCCGTCGATCGCCGTATCCAGAAGACGAAGCAGGTCCTATCGGAATCCCTGATCGCCTTGATTCTTGAAAAGGGCTACGAGCATGTCACGATCCAGGACGTCATCGATAAGGCCAACGTGGGGCGTTCGACATTCTATTCCCACTATGAGAACAAGGACCAATTGCTCATGGAAGGCCATCGGAACCTGGGCGTAGTCCTCATCGAGGAAATGGATGCGGACGGGAAGGCAGCGGACCCGGCCATCGGCTTTCTGCCGCTTTTCAGCCATGCGGGGCAAAACTTGAACCTGGCCAAGGCGATGTTGGGGAAGATGAGCGGGGACATTTTCACGGGCCATCTGAAGAACCACTTATCGGAAGTCCTCCGCGAGCGCTACCGCCATCGGTTCGGTAAGACCAAGCAGGAAAAGCTTTGGCTCAAATACCATGCCGCAGCCGCGGCGGCGGCGCTGATGGCTTTCCTGATTTCCTGGGTTGAGGATGATCTTCCCTTTACCGCGGAAGCGATGGCGGAGAAGTGCGCCGCCGCGGTATCGGCAATATTCGGCCAAGGCCGTAAAAAATGAATCCCATAATCCCGCCCGGCGCCGACTTCCCGGTGGCAAGTCCCGGCCCATTCGGCTAGAATTGTGCCGGGGGGAAGCATGTCCAAACGCAGCCGTCTTCGTTCTAGTATCCCGCCGGATTTCGCGGATCGCCTTACCGCGGTGGTTTCAGTCGTCCTCGCCCTGTCCACCGCCCCGTCCCGAGCCAATCCGGCGCTTACTCCGGGCGTATGGGCCAACATCTCCCCGCCCGGCCTCGACCTGGTCTCCCATTATGGCACGGCCTTTGTGCAACTCGATCCCTCGCATCCCTCCACCGTTTACCTGACCGCGGATATGCAAGGACTGTGGAAAAGCGTAGACGGCGGATCGAATTGGGCGCGCCTGGGAACCCCGCCCGCGAGCCCGAACTACGGGGATACGACGGACTACCTGGACAGCCCCGTTTCCATCGCCGTCGATCCCGCCGACTCCCGTCACCTGTACGTTACCCAGGGCGTGCGCGGCACCACCCAGGGGTTCTGGGTCACCCGCGACGGCGGCGCGACCTGGATCCTTTCCCCCGGTTACGACTCCTTAGCCAAGGCGATCGGCACCCGCGACGTGACGACCATGTCCATCGATCCCACCGACTTCAACCACGTGCTGGTGGGATCGCATTCACCCTGGAAAGGGTTGGCCAACGCGGGCATCCTGGAGACCAAGGACGGCGGCGGGCATTGGACGGCGCATGCGCCGGCGTCGGGATTCACCTCGGCCACCATGGGCGTGAACTTCCTGTTCGACCCGGCGACGAAACAGGGGGACGCCAAGACTTGGCTGATCGGCACCGACGGGCAGGGGCTTTGGCGCACCACCGACGGCGGCGACAACTTCACGCGCGTGACGCCCGTAGGCGTATGGCCCGACTTCTCCATCTCCCACGGAGGCCAGAGCATCTTCTACGCCCAGAACGGAACCCTCTACGCGGGCGCCTTCGTCTATCCGGCGCGCAGCACCGACAACGGCCTTACCTGGACCTCGATCACGGGCGACAACGTGACCTATGCCTCCTATTACGCCGTCATGGGGGACGGCGTGAACCTATATACCTTGCGCTCCTTCGCCGCCAACGATGCCAAATACGACGCGCCCTTCCTGGTCTCGCCGGAGTCCGACGGCCTCACGTGGACCCCGTATGAAGGAGGCAAGCAGAAGTTCGACAATGGGCCCTACACCATGCGTTTCGATAAGGAGAACGGGATCCTTTATGCGGCATGTTGGAACGCGGGGCTGTGGGCCTTGAAGGTGACGGGTTCGGCGGCCGTACGCGGGCCGCGCCGCCCGACGGGGGATGGTGACCGGGAACGTACCATCTTAATTGGTCCCGGGGAATCCCTCGAGTCCGCCGGGCTCGCGGGGAGGGACGTGGAATTCTTCGGGCTGGACGGCAAGCGGATCGCCGACCGCGGCGCGGGAACCGCCTCTGGCGGGCTAGGAATGGGCGCAGGCATCCGCATCATGAGGATCAAAAAGGCCGAGGCTGGCCCGTAGCGTTCTTGCCCGCCGATAGGGAGGTGATTGCTCTTACCGGATCAGCGCGGAAGCGCCGGAATTCGAATTCATGGGGAAATACATACCGCTCGCCGGCTTCGGCGGCGCCATCCTTCCGTTCAAGGCGATGCGGGCCCGGCCGGGAAGCGGGAGAAAGGAGGCTCCGCCTTTCCCGGTTCTTCCCTTCGGGAGCGGGGGCCGGATGGCAGTCCCCGTCTTTTCCACGATCCAGATGTTCCGGAACTTCACGGGATCGCCGTGGGCCTGGAAGCGGATGGGCCCGTCCGCGGGGGTGACCGGATCGCCCAACAGCGTATTGCTCTTGAGCGCTTGGTTCTCGTGGATGAGAACCCCGTTCAAGCGCACGGTAACCCGGGCCGTGTCGAGCATAACCTTGCCGGCCGAATCGAAAACGGCTTTGCTGAAATCCACGTCGTAGGTCTGCCAAGTTAGGGGCGGGAAACTCATGTTCAGGCGCGGCCCGACCAATT
>JAEKLQ010000013.1 GCA_019509785.1 Fibrobacterota bacterium
GAGCAGACGCCGACCCTGGCGCTTGGCGGCAAGGCTTGGGTCTCTCCGGATGGGCACATCGATGAAATCTGGGTCAACGGCGCGGCCTTGCCGGCGTCCTCCATCGCCCAGGCTGCCGACGGCAGCGCCACCTTCTCGATCGGCTCGGGCGTGGTGTAAATCCCGTTCTTGCCCAGATTGAGATCGATACCAGCGAAGGGAACGGGATCGGTCGCGGCTTGATGCGCTCGGACCGACCATGCTGTGGTGAAGAGATCGAAGGGAGCGGGGGTACGATTCTGGTCCAGATAGAATTGCAAATCAATGCGCGCCCTGCCCGCCACCGGCAATGTGCTCTTGAGAACGATGGGCATGTAGTAAACGTCGGTGAAGCCCGCGAGCTTTACCGGTTTGCCGTCGCCGTTGGTCCCGAAGGCCAACACCGGCGTGCTTCCCGAGCCGGCCACGTCCCACATCTGGCTATCGTCCGAGACGGCGACTATTTTGGAAGCGGTCGTGGCGTCGGTGGTGAAGTAGAATCGCAATTCGACGCCGGTATAAGGCTTTTGCTCGTTGTTGGCGATGTCGATGTACATCTGGAAGCTGGTCCCGCTTTTCCCCTTGTTCGTGGGCTTCACGCGGAGCGTGTAGTCGACCAAGACTTGGGTGGTCTTAAAGTGGTAGTACCCGCCCACGCTATCGTCGGTGACGGTCCCGGAAGTTACGCTGTACTTATAGCCGGTCGCGGCTTGGAGGCTTTTCAAGGTCACCGCGTGGAATACGGTCGGCAATCCCCCGTCATCCGGTTGCTGCACCTTGGCCGGCTTGCCGGCGGCCGTCGCGAGATCGTAATCCACGCGGCTATCGTACGGCCCGTTGCGGGTCCACCAACTGACGGTCGCCTTGTTGTCGGTCTCGTTGCAAACCTTGACTCCGGTGATCAAAGCGGGCGGGCGCGCGGAAGAAAGGGTGGTGAACTTGTAATAGGCCCCGCCGTTCTTGTCTTCGGTGACGTTGCGGTGGATGTCCATGCCCTTGAGGTAGAAGTAATAGGTGGTGGCGGGCGTGAGTCCCGTCAGGACGATCTGCTTCGCGAACCCGAGGGTGTCGGGGCTGACCTTCTGCAGGAGCTTGCCGCCGGGGGAATCGTAAAGGAAGAGAGAATCGCGCGAGAGTTCGCTGGAGGTCCAGGTAACGGTGGCGCGCACGTCCTCGGGGATGACGTTCACGTTGCGGAACTTGGGGCCTTCGTTGTCGGGCGGGATATCGGCCGCCAACATTTGCGCGGGGATGACCATCTGAGCGGAGAAGTCGATGCACGTTTCGGTATTGTCCCATTTATCCCATTCGTCCAAGAGGAGATCGTTGGGGTGGCATCCTCCCATGAAGGCCCCCTTGGGGACCTTGTACTCGTAGGGAAAGCCTCCCGCGTTGTAGCCTTCGGGATTGGAGGCCCGGTTATGGGGATGCTGCAGGTTCCGATCGCCCGCGCCCATGATGAAGCTGAGGTCCCAGGGGTTCACCCCCAACTCGTAATTCATGTTGTCCATGCCGAAATGCAGGTAGTCCTTGTCGCCGGTGAGATCCCAATAGAGGAAAAGTTCCAGTACGGTGCCGAAGTTGTAACGGTTGTAACCCCAATGTTCGGAGACGAAGACGCCGTTGTAGGGAGGCTGGGCGTGAATGGCATAGAGCGGGAATTTGGAGTTCGCGAGCGCCTGGGTGCCGTTGCTGCCATCATTGATGGTGCGCGCCAACAGCGCGATGCAGTCCGCCTTCAGGGAATCGGCTACTTGGGGGGACAGCCCGTAAGCGGCGGCCTTTTGCGGATTGTCCACGATCAGTTTCGCCAATCCGTAGGTGGTGAAGACGTGGGTGTTCTCGTAATCGGTCGGCCATCCGCCGGGCATGAACGGTCCCACTCCGCCGGTGCTCCCTGCCACGGCCTGGGCCATCAGGCCGGTGGGGAATTCGCCCTGGTTGAATTGGGCGTTAGGGCTTTTGCCCAAGGCGGGGTTGTCGAGCAGATCGAATTTGTAGGTCGTATCCTTGGTCGCGAACCAGAGGGCGAAGGCGGCCAGGGCTTCGTCGTCCCGGGTGGGGCCGCCGCCCGGATAGCAACAAGGGTTCTTGGTGGTGCTGCCGCGTTTGACGGAGATGATCTTGGCGTAGATATCCTTGGCGGCGGCGAGGCACTCGGCGGCATAAGCCGGATCGAAGGGCTCCCATCCCCATGAGAAGAACGCCAATGCCGCGCAGAACATGCCCGCGACATTGCTGCCGATGCCGGCGGTTACGATCCGATCGGGCCCGCCGCGGGTGACGGGTTGGGCATCCTGTTTTTCGGGAACGTCCCAATAGAGGTGATCGACGCCGGGACCCGTGCCCACGCTATGGTACATGTCGGCCTTGTCGATGAGGCCGTCCTTCTTGCTGGCCTTATACAGCTTCAGGATGAAATCGGCGCCGACCTTGGCCTCGTTCAGGACGTCGGGTATCCCGTCGTTCCCGAATGGCAAGGTATCGTTGTAAGACGCGCCGTACAGGTCTTCCCCCTTCTGGGGCCAATAGGCGTATGCCAGCGCAAGGACCAGCGCGGCATAGCCTTCGGTCTCGCCGTACTTGCCATGGTCGCCGCAATCATGCCACCCGCCCGACAAGTCACCAGCCCGCCCCGCCCCGAGCGCGCTCCCGTCCTTAAGATGGCAATCCTTGTGGAACCAGCTATGGGTCGCGCCGCAGCGTTGCGCCCCGAAGAAATTCAGCGTCTTCCCGAAAACGAGATTGTAAACCTGGTCGTCGATTGCGAAGGTGGCCGAGGTATCCTTACCGCAGGTCAGGAAATACCTCCCCGGCGCCTTGAGGCTCGAGAAATCGGCCAAAGTCAGGGACACGTTGGCCAAAGCCTTATCCAACTGGTAGAGCGGATTAATGCTGTTGTAATAGCCGAGGATGCGGATCCCGCCTTCGGTGGACGGACCGATCGCGGAAAGGGGGCCTTTGTACGCCACCGTGCGCGACACCGCATCCACGACCTGAAATTCGGCCGCCGCCGCATTGGCCACGAAGGCACGCTTATGATCGTCCTGGGGCAGGTAACCCACCTGATTAACGCGGATGTTACGCGGGTGGAGGTTGAGGGAGTCGAGTTGCCGCCGCCCGCAAGACGCGCAAGTCTTGTCGACCACGACTTGGGCATGGAGGGAAACGGCCGTTAGGGCGGCGATCCAGACCAAGATGCGGGCAGGCCATTTGGCCCAAAGGCGAAAGTGCGTTGCAGAAGGGACCGAGTCGAAACTATTATGCTTGGATCTGCTCATGGAGCTTTCTTTGTGGGCTACGGGCACCGATACGTTTGTCTTAAGTCCACGGAAACGGACTAATGCTTACTAGCTAGGAAAGGTAGGGCAAAAATGCGGTTAATATCCGCATTTTTTCCGATTCTCTCCCCCTTTTCTACCCGTTCCTCAATTCTACCCTTTCCACCCGGCAGATCAACCTAGGGGTTGTCGCGAAAGCATGGTTTTTCGCGACTACCTTAATTGAAGGGACGATAACTCTTGCGCGACTCGCAGTAAGGGCGATTAGGACATGGCAACGCTAACGGATATTTACAAGCCGGAATTGTGGGAAAGCTTCTTCGTCATGGTAGGCGGCGGGGTAGCCGCGTTGACCGGCCTAGTCTTCGTCGCGCTCTCCTTAAGCCTTGAGGAGATGGCTAAAGAGGCCACCCCGAAATATCGTTCCATCAATACGTTAGCCGGATTAACCGCCATTTTCGTGAGGTGCGCGTTGGTTCTGATGGGCGGCCAAGACCATACGGCAATAGCCGTGGAGTGGTTGATAACCGCATCGATTGGGGTCATCATTTTCCTGTACGGTTTCCGTCAGGCGTTCAAGTTCGGGTCCCAGCCTAGTAAATATCGCTTAGCGATCGGAAGCTCCTTATACCTGGCGGAAATAACCGGTTCCGTGGCGCTGCTAGCCGGGTCGCTGTGGGGGTTGTACCTGGCCGCGATTGCCATGATCTTGAACGTGGCATTCATGATTTCAGCCGCATGGCTGCTGGTTGTCGGGGTATTCCAGGCGAACAGAGAGAAACAAAGCCGATCTGCCGTCGCGGGCGAAGCAGGGCGCCGATCGGAGAGCTAGGAATCAGGTCAGTAACCGGCGCGTTACGGATCGGAAACCGACGCGCCGAGTCAGGGCGGGTTCGCGCCGATTCGCTCCGGCCTTCCCGGAATCCGTTTGCCGTCGAAACGGAAAGGCGTCCCTTCCGCGGATATGGCCCGCGGGTAGTCCGGGAACAAGCCGGGAAAGGAAATCCGCGCTCCACGGCCCGACGCGGGGTTCGTGCGAATAGCGGAAATGCCCAAGGCGTTCGCCGCCGCCTGCAGTCCGGGGCGGATATCGGCCCAGGATCCGTATTGATCCACGCCGGAGTAGGACCAGGCCATGGCTCCCGCATAGCCGGAGTCCACCGCCCCTTGATAGAATTGCGTCTCGGTCCGATACCCCGATTCGCCGTTGCCGGGGAACTCCCCTATCAAGACGGGCTTGTTCAATTTCCAGGCCGTGGCCTTCTTGTCGAAAGGGCTATAGGTCCAGCCCGACCCCCGCATCCAGGAATAGTAGTGGACCTGGTAGAAGTCCAACTTGGAAAGCGAATCCCCGGTCGCGGCGAACAAGGCGCTGTCGCTCCATAAATTCCTTTCCATGCCGGTGGGATTGTCCCAGTCCCATTTCAGGCTCGCCGATCCCGTGGTGACCAACGCCTGCGGCGCCGCGCGGTGGATGGCGGCCGCGAGCTTGCCGGTCCAGGCTTGTAACTGCCGGGTGGTAGCCCTTTGCGGCGTGCTGCCGTCGTTGTCGAGCATCCACTCCGGCTCATTGCAGATTTCCCAGGCGACCAGAGCCGGATGCGTCCCGAAACGTTGGGCCAAGGGCGTCAGCACCTTTTCGATATAGGAACGCGTATGCGCCGTATCGGTAACCAGCTGGATGTGCATGCCCGCGTAGGGTCCGGCCGAAGCCGTGAAATCCTTCGCCAAATCGAAGGACCAAAGCGAGGGCATCACCAGAATGCCATGCCGCTCCGCCGCGTCGAGGATGGCCTGGAATTGCGGGATGAATTCGGAATCGAGCCCGGTGACCATACCTTGCCCGTCGAACTCGGGCGAGGAACGGCCGTCGCAATGGACCCACCAGCGCACCGAATTGCCGCCGGCCGCGGCCACCGCGGTGAAAACGCTATCGAAGAAGTTCGCATCGTAGAGCGCGCCCCACGTGGGGTGGCGGCCTACATCGGTGCCGAAGGCATTCCAAGGAACGTTGACGCCGTTGAGGAAAACCGGTTTCTGACGGAAGATGAGGCGGTTAGAGTTTTGCGACCAGATCAGGGCAGCGGGCAATAAGACCATTGCAAGCAACCGGGTCTTCGCAATCAGGAAAAATCGCATTACCATGCCCAATAGCTAACATAATTTTCGAAAAGCGGTACGGATGGATTTACGGTTTAATCGCGAACGCCTTCACGACTTTCATCCCGGCACCCCGCAACTCGAACAAATACCTACCCCGAGGCAGATTGCCGATGGGGAGGGAAATCTCGCGGTTCGCCTTCGTTCGGACTTCCACCATCCTGCCGTCCCCGCGGTTCAGTAGGGAGAGTTGTAACAGCGCGCCGCAGGGCGCACCAAGACCGACCATTTCTGGTTCGCTCCGCCGTTCTGGGGCCACTGGTCAATCAGCGCCCCGGCGCTGGTCGAAGCGCCGATGACGTCCAACGCCTGTCCGCTGCGGGCGTTATTCAGGATAAGGTAGTCCGGTGTACTCGGGAACCAGGCCCACTGCTGGTAGTCCCCGCCCGTCCATACGTTCTGCTCAACCGCGGCGCCGGATGCCGTGGAGCCTCCCCGCACGCCTAGCGTCTGCCCGCTCGCCTGGTTCACCAAGCGCAGAATGCCGCCCAAACGGTTCCTCTGCTGGAGATTGATCGACCACGCCTGGTTCGAGCCATCGTTCACCGTCCATTGTTCCATTTGCTGGCCCGCCGTATGCGAAGAACCCGGATCGTCCAGCGCCATCCCGCTGTTGACGCTCACGAGCAGATACGTCGAAGCGGAATCGTACTCGAATGCGCCGAGATCGTACCCGGAACCGAGGGGGCGGCAGCCGCCTCTTTGATCATAGGGTACTCCTCCGCTTCCTCCGTCGATGGCAACGCTGCCCGGCAGAAGCGGATAGACCTTAGGAAGCCCGTTGACCGACTGGAATTTCGCGAGCTGCGGGTCGATATTCAGGAAGTTCGAGGGTGGCGTGCCGGCGTATGCGAGAACGATGTCCGGGCCGACCCAGTAGGTGAAATCGCCCCATAGGTCCGCTCCCTGGGCCGCCGTGTTATAAGCGTAAATGTTATCGCCCTCATTCTTGGTGCCGCCGCCATTGGCGGCTTCGTAAAGTCCGCCGCCGCAATTTCCCGCGGAGTTCTGCGCGACGGTGATGTAGCTGGCTTCCCAATAGCCGGCATTGCCGTCATGGTAAATACCGCCCCCATTGCGGGTAGCGGAGTTCTTGCCGAAGGTTGAATTGTGCATGAAGACTCCCCCGCCGCCTTTGATGTAGAATCCGCCGCCATCGACGGTCGCCGAATTCGAGTCGAAGGTAGTGCCGTCCACTACGATATGGCCGAAGGCGCTATAGATGCCGCCGCCATTGGGCGCCCGGTTGCCGGAAAACGTAGAGCCCGTAGCGGAGATGTTCGCGAAATCATTCAAGTACCGGTCAGTACCGCCCATGATATAAACGGCCCCGCCCAGGCCTGAACCGCCGTTTTGGTCGGCTGCATTAGCTGAGAAAGTGGTGCTTTTGGCGACCAAGGTAAAGCCGCCGCCAGCGCTGGCGCCGCCGCTGCCGTCCATGGTTACCGCGCCGCCGAAACTGGCATGATTATCGTGGAACGAGCTGGAGGTTACATCCAATTCTCCCGCCGCATAGACGGCTCCCCCCGACCAGGCGCTACAGTGGTCGATCTGCACCGTCGTTAGGTTGGTCGTATTCATGTTGCCCGCCGCCGCCCTATTCACGCCCAGGCAACCTCCGGAACCGCTGTTACCATGGGCTCCGGTAAGCCGCAGCCACTTCATCGTGAGCGTCACGTCCTTCGACATCGATCCCGGCACCTGGAGGAGCGCCCCTCCGGTGGTGCTGATCGTGACCGTGGCGTAGTCGGGGTGGGCGCCTTGATAATTCCCCTGGATCGTCATCGAGCCGGTCACGGCGATCGCTCCGAGATTTGGGGCGAGGATGATATTGGTGGCGCCCGGACCGCCGAGTTGGACGATGTCGTTATTTCCGGTCCCTTGACCGCAAGCGTTCCGCGAGCCGGTGTTGGCCGCCGTCACGGCCATGCGGAGCGTGCAGCCGGGCCCGCTTAGGCCGTCGCCGGAGCTCGTAACCGTCAGCACGTTCCCCGCCTGCGCCGCTACGCTCGCCAAAGCGGCTAAGCCGGCGAATATCGGTTTTCTCCAGGCGGTCCTTCGATTTTTCATAACGTTCCCCGGGTTTTCGAGCGTTTACGAATCGAACGCTCGGTTTAAGCTAGGATGCCTAATGGGAATGCTTTGTTTCAGGCCGGCAAAGCATGAGGAGACGGGAATTAGCGGCTGCCGAGGCACTTAGCCATCGGGGAAATTCACGGGTTCGCTAGACGATAGCGCTTTAATTCCGCGGTAAGCCACGCGCCGCTGGGGGCGGGCGGCAGGGAGTCGCATTGCACCTGGTAGGGAGTTCCGCTCATGCTGCTCGTGGAAGCTCCTTTGTCAATGAAGGATTCCGCCGTGGTAAAAAGACCCTTCTTTACCAGATAAGCATACTTGCGCCGCAAATGATCAACGGCCTTTTCGCTTGAATACCAGCTGCCATTCCGGTTAAAGCGACATCCCGACTTTTGCAAATATTGGAAGAGATGTTCCACTTCTTCCTGAGGGGACTTCGTCGGCTTTTTGACCGGAGTCGAATCACTGGCCGCGGTTTTAATGTTAGGCGCCTTGGATGGGTCGTTGGCATAAACCCCTGCCGCCAAGGCAAAACCCAAGACCAGGGTTTTCGGAAAATTCCGACTGATGATTAATTTCATATCCGTATAAAGTAGCTTGGTTCACCGCCATAGGGTGGCTCCGAATTGGGAGCAGGCGAAATATCCGACTTCATTCGGCGGCTTGAAGTAGTCGACAACGAATCTCCCGTAATCGCCTATCCCTTCCCTACTGACTTTGGTCCGGCAGAATCGCCGTTTCGTCAGTTCGCACCTTCCGCCTATGAATGGCCATCGTAATTTGCCCTCCGTGATGGTGATCGCAAATCTAGACGTTCCACGAAAGGAGAAGGAAATGGCCTACGAGAACACCCTGCAAGTGGAGACCGACCCGGCGGACGAGGGAAGGATTCTGGAGCCGCTCTTTCGGAAATACCATCGTAAGCTAACGTTTATCTGCTACCGGTACGTGCAGAACTGGGAAGACTCCCGCGAACTGGCCCAAGAGGCATTCTTCAAGGCTTTCCGGCACATGGGGGGTTTCGAAAACCGCAGCCAGCCCTTCACTTGGCTGACCCGTATCGCCATTAACGAGTGCCTCTCCTACCTGGCCAAGCGGGGGCGGCGTAGGCTCCAGGTTTTACATTACCAGCATGATCTCGATAGCGAAACCGAGCAACCGGATTTCGGGCAGGCCAACGACGACAAGCGGGTTGTCCACCGCCTGCTTCACATCGCAGACCCGGCAACTCGCAAGGTGCTAATGCTGATCCTCAACCAAGGCCTCAACCATACCCAAATCGCGGCTATCCTCGGGGTTTCCCGTGTGGCCATCACGCGCCGGCTTACTCGCTTCCGGGGGAAGGCGGTCGGCCATGGTTTGAGGGAGTAACTACCATTTCGAATAAAATTAGCCGGCTTTTTCGCGCGAGTCCTTCAAGTACGGGATTGGAATCGTTGCTCCGAGAATTGAAAACGGATCGTACTTCGCTTTCAATTTGGAAACGGCGCATAGAACATCTTCGCCCAAGGGTGGGGATCGAATTCAAGCTCGGGGCGTACTTCGAAACCCCGCGCATGCAATCCCGATAGTCCGTTCCGTTACGGACCTAACTCCATTGATACCGGGCCAGGCCCTCGACCCGGGAGCGGCGGGCAAACGATGCCGCGATATTTTTGGAACAAATCCCGGAGCATTCGCTTCCTATAGAAGGGCTTTCAACCGCCGGGGTTGCCTTGGATGGATAATCCCTACCCCTGCTCCGCCCTGAACGTCTCTGAACCGCAACTATTAGGAACCGTATTAAAATGAAAATTCCGATGAATACAACCGCTTTTACTTCACTAAAAAGGAAGTCGTTGGTTTTT
>JAEKLQ010000014.1 GCA_019509785.1 Fibrobacterota bacterium
GGAAATCATTTCCTTGCTAAAAGGAGAATGGGACGATGACCAGTGGCAATCATTGAAGCTGGGCGGATTCATATGTCTGCTTATTATCGCCTTCATGTCCTCATACTCTTTTTACGAGTCGCATTTCTAGAACATCGCGCCCGAAAATCGCTTCAAATCCGCGTTCACCATAATCTTTTGTCACCCTAAACCTCGTTTTGACGCCATTAAGGCTCCATGTAGTCGGGGATTTAAAAAAAGAACGCACTCGGATTAAACAATGATAAACTTGCTCCTGACGTTTCTTCCGCGCTGAAATCCGATCTGCCTTCGCCCCGCGGGCTGGAAAAAGGAATCCTCATGAATCGATTACTCTGCCTCCTCACAGGAGTATTGCTGCTGACAGCCTGCGTAGCCCCCGACTATGGCACCGGCAACCGGAGCATCACTAACAACAAGTACTACAATGCCGATATCGGGGTCACCCTGCAATTCCCGGAGAGTTGGGAGCTCAAGCTCGATCAGATCTACGGAAGCGATACCGTGGACCTCGTCGCCCTGGCTCCGACGGTCCAGGATTTCTCGGCCTATACGCTCGTCCAGATTGAAGCGAATCGGGGAAATACCGATTTGGCCGCGATACTCGATACTGTCGGCCTGGAACTGGCGGCTCGCATCCCCGACCTGGGGCAGTATCAAGCCGGACTCAAAGACCTGGACGGCAAGCAATACGCGGAAATCAGCTACACCACGACTTCGAGGGGGAACCTGCTCAAGTACAAGCAGGACTTCATGATCAAGAATGGGAAGGATATCTGGATCAGTTATGTCGACTTCGCCTCGCGATTCGATCAGAATACCGACTTCGTAAGCATCAGTAATAGCATGACGTTTGAATGAGGTGACGGCCGGGGGGAAAAAGAAACCCCCGGCATTGCCTGGTCTCCGTGAAGAGGGGCAACCCGGGGGTCGAAAATCCTGAGCCAGGGGGGATTTGAACCCACGACCCACGCCTTAAAAGGGCGCTGCTCTACCAGCTGAGCTACTAGCTCGGAATCCGGGGAATGGTGTCCCCGGAGGAGCGGCAAAGATAGCTTGGAGGTCCCGTACCTGCAAGCAATTTGCCCGAATTCGGCCCCGGGCTTGATTGTTTTTCGGACTCTATTAAGTACCTTGTTGCCGTGATTTTGCCCCAAAATCCCCATCCGGCGCGCGCGCGTCCTGGCCTGTCCGTACGCTTGTCTTGGGCCCTATTGGCGGGCGCCGCAGGGGTATTCGCCCAGGGCGAGGACTTGGTCGGCACGGCCGAATTCCAATACATCGAAACCTTGGTTTTCGCCCGGCCGGCGGGTTTGGCGGGGGCCTACACGGCCGCCGCCCAGGGCTCCGATGCCATCGGGTACAATCCTGCCGGCGTCGCCAAGGCCGATGCGGGCCGCATGCTTTCGGGCACTTTCCGTTACCATATGCTGGAGATCGCATCGGGAAACGCCGCCTATGCCTTCCCGGGGGCGGATAGCAACATGAGCTATGCCTTCTCGGCCGCCTTCATCAATTACGGCCGCATCGATGAGTTGGATGAGGATGGGAACGCGACGGGTATCAAGTATATGCCTTCGTCCTTCAATCCCTCCTTCACCGCGGCGCGGCGGGTGTCGGACCGTTTGCGCGTGGGCGCGACCTTGCGCGGCTTTTCCGAGTATCTCGGCGACTTCACCGAATCGCAGTTGGGTTGGGGTTGGGGCGTGGACCTGGGGATGCAGTATCAGCCCGCGGCCAGGAACGTCGGGTTCGGGGTGGCGCTCTTGAACGTGGGCCGCAAAGAGCGGTCCCAATTGATCGGCAAGGATGCCGGGGGGTTGCTGCCCATATCCCTCAAGGCGGGATTCTTCTACTCGGCGCCGGAAATGCCCAAGGCCAAGCTTCTCGCCGATGGGGAAGTGCCTTTGCATGGGTCGCCGCGGGCCAGCGGGGCCATCGAGTACGCCTACTCGCCTTCCTTCATCTTGCGCATGGGGAGCCGGGTCCAGATGAGCGAACTGGCCCATTATTATAACTCGCTCACCGATGCGGAAACCTCGACGTGGCAGGGCGGGAACGCGCTCAAGCTCACCGCCGGCTTCACCTTCGTGTCCGACGGCTACGCGCTGGATTATGCGGCGCAGTACTGGGACGGCTTGAGCTGGGTGCATGCCCTAACCCTCAAATACGCCGTCCTCTAATCGGGCCTCCTTTTCCCATGGCAAGCAGAAGAGTTCCAGGCAGGGCGGCGGCGGGGCCCGCTTGAGGGCATTCTTCGCGGCCGCCGCCTTCTATCTGTATAACTCCTTCCTATCGCATGTACCCCTGTATTGGCTGCGCCAGGCGTATCTGACGCGCATCCTGGGATTGCGCCTGGGGCGCGGCGTGGCTGTCCATATGGGCTGCTTCGTCGCGGGGCGGCACATTACCATCGGCGATCATTCGGTGATCAATCGGGGAACCTATCTGGACGGCCGCCATCCGCTGCGCATCGGGAGTAACGTGAGCGTTTCCGCCGAGTGCTATATCCTGACCTTGGATCATCGCGTGGATAGCCCGGACTTCGCGGCCGAGCCGGGCCCGGTTTCCATCGGCGACTACGCCTGGCTGGGGGCCCGGGCCATGATCCTGCCCGGGGTGGAGTTGGGCGAAGGGGCGGTGGTCGGAGCCGGGGCCGTGGTGACCAAGTCGGTGGCGCCTTATGCCATCGTGGCGGGGGTGCCGGCCAAGCCCATCGGGGAGCGGCCCCGGGGCCTTCGCTATACGCTGAAGTATTTTCCCTTGTTCAATTCGGATGTGACCCTGCCATGAATACCCATGTCGAGAATCTGGCCCGCTCCCTGGTTCGGCGCTCGCCCCTGTTGATGTCCCTCTCTTTCCGGGCGCGGGGGATACGGCCCTTGGATAGCTTGGCCGAGCTGGACGCCTTCTTCGACGAATGCATGCGGGGATCCCAGGAGGTCACGGCCGAAGCCCTCGAACGCATGACCAAGGCCTACCTGAAGGTGCCGAAGGCGATCAAAATCCCCGGCGATCCTTTTTCACCCGAATACCGGAAGGCCCAGCACGATTTATACGCTCTGATCGCGGGCCGTCCTTATGAGTTCCAGAACGAGGCCACCGGCTTCGATTTCGAGGCCGTGAAAAACGATTTCTTTCCTTACAATACCGGGAGCGGCGCCTTCGTGGGCGAGCAATTGCTGAAGCAGGGGTTCGCCATCCGCAACGTCCATCTGCCCCGCGGCTCGCGCATCGTGGAATTCGGCGCCGGCTGGGGTAACCTCACGGTGCAGTTGGCGTTGATGGGCTACCGCATGACGGCGGTGGAATTGAATCCGCCTTCCATCGCCCTGATGGCGCACCGCGCGGGCTTGCATGGCAAGACCATTTCCTTCGCCCAGCAGGATATGCTGGAGTTCGCGGAAACCACGCGGGAAACCTTCGACGCGGCGCTGTTCCTGGCTTCCTTCCATCATTCCCTCGATCATCAGAAATTGGCCGAGAACCTGGGGCGCATCTTGTCGCCTCGGGGCGAAATCTATTTCGCGGATGAGCCGATCGCGCCGGTAGGCAGCCCCGTAATGCCGTATCCATGGGGATTGCGGCTGGAGGCGGCCAGCCTATACTACGTGCGCCGCCATGGCTGGATGGAACTCGGCTTCCAGGCCGGCTACTTCAAGGAACTGCTCGCTCGAACCGGTTGGGGCCATCGCATCGTCCCTTCGGAAATCCGCGGCGTACCCGATCTCTGGATCGCGACGCGCAAGACCGCTTAGTACCGTCGCGCCGAACTCCTTCAGGTCGCGCCCGGCTCATTTCCGGCGAGCTGCGATCCCGTCCAATAACGCTTGGGCGGAATTCTCCCAGGAATATTTGCCCCGCGGTGGCTCGCCTGCGGGGCGGGCCCCCGCGAGTACGGCTTCCATGGCATGCGCCAAGGACGGCGCATCGCCGGGAGGGAAGTAAAAGGCCCCCCGTTCCATGACTTCCCGGAAGACGGGGATGTCGCTGCAAAGGACCGGACAACCGGCTTCCACCGCATCGACCAAGGGGATGCCGAAGCCTTCATGGCGCGATGGGAAGACCAGGCCGGCGGCCCCCGCGTAAAGGGCCCGCAAGCTCCCCTCGTCGACGAATCCCAGGTTCAGGACGCCCGTTGCGGGAATAGCGATGAGCCCGGCCGCGATCAATTTCGCATCGCCGGTTACCGCCAGGCGTAAGGCGGGATGCTTCTCGCGCAGCCGGTTGAAGGCGGCTAGGGCGGTGGGGAGATCTTTGCGCGGATTGGTTACGCCCACCACCAGAAAGTAAGGCGTCGTCAGGCCGGGGACGGGATGCGGCTCATGTTCTTCCAGGCGGCTTCCGGCATTGGGGACCACCAGGATGCGCCCGGGCGGCGCCCGGAGCTCCCGGATGAGATCGGCGCGAACCGACTCCGAGACGGTTACGATGGCGGTGGCGAAACGCCGATTGAGGGCGGCATGCAGCCCTAAGAAGAAGGAGTATTTGCGGGAATGGGATCCCTTCGCCAAGCGGTAAGAGAGGTCATGGATCACCGGGAAAGTGGCGAGGCCGGGATGCAGGGCCGGGACGCGGCCCTCGAAGGACACGAAGCTGGTGAAACCCTGGCGACGGCAAAGGGCGGGGATGCCGACCTGTTCGAACCAATCGGTGGCGGGATGATCAGTCAGGTCCATCCGGGAAGGGAAGATGCGGTATCCGGCGAACTCGGAGGCGTAAGGGGAGCCCTCGGCCAGGATGAGGCCGCATTCGGAACGGGGGATGGCGCCGCTGCGCAGGATGTTGTAGGCATAGCGGCCCACGCCCGTCATGCCCGGGCGCACCCAACGGCCATCGAAGAGGATTCCGGTCATATCCCTAATGCCAAGTGGAGGACTCCACGCAAATGCACGCCTGCCTTGTCCAAAAGCTTACGATCGCCGCGGGCGAGGCCGGCGGCCGTGAAAAAAGCCATGCGGGAAAGGGAGCGGGCCAGGAAAATGAAGCGTAGGCCGAAGGCTCCGGCGCGGCCGTGCCAAGCCCGGAAATAAGCCAGGCGCCCGTCGTCGGTGAGGCGGAGGGAACGGAAGGAAAGATGGTCGATGCTGGCGCCGCCCAAATGCACCGCCGAAACCGTCTTTACCAGGTAACGCGACACCCCGCGCTTTTCCGCTTTGCGGCTGAAGTCCACGTCTTCGGCGTACATGAAGATGCCGGGATGAAGGCCGTCCAACTCCAGATAAAGCCGGCGCGGAACCATCAGGAGGGCCCCGGTGATCCAGTCCACCGGAACCACGTCGGCCGGGTCGCGCGCCTGCGCGTCCAACAGGCGCTTGCGCGCGGCCAGGGTGTCGGAGAAGAGTTCGCGGAAATAACCGGCGAGGGTGGGGAAGGGCAGGGCGCTCAATTGGGGGGAACCATCCCCGTACCTCAATCGGCAGGTGAGGAGGCACTCCCTGCCTTTGACCGCGGCGGCGGCTAGCAAGGTCGGGAGGATGGGCTCGGTCAGGTAGGCATCGGAGTTGAAGAGTACGAGCCAGTCGCCGCGGGCGGCTTGCGCCCCGATGTTATTGGCCCGCGCGAAGCCGAGATTGGTTTCATTGGCGATGACGGTGATGCCCGGAAAGCGTTCCCGCAGATGCGCCGCGCTTCCATCGGCGGAGGCGTTGTCCACCACGATGATCTCGAAATCGCGCGGGGCATCGGGGTTCGCGCCTTTCGCTTCGAATGCCTGGATGGAAGAGACGGCTTGGGAAGTCAGCTCCCGGGTATTCCAATTGACGATGAGGAAGGATGCCTTCACTGAGTACCAGGGTGGCAAAATAGCACGCCATCGGGGCTAGCGGCAATGAACCGAGGCGGACCGGACGGATGGGCGATGGGACGGCCCGCGAGGGCGGCATTCGGCCGGATTTGTAGATTTGCCCCGGTGCGATTGCTGTTCATTTCATCCTTCTACCTGTTTCCGGAAACCCGGTACGGCGGCTCCAAACGATTGTACTACTTCGCGCGGGAGTGGTCGCGGCGCGCGCATTTGACCTTGATCAATATGGACAGTTGCGCCGAATGGGCCGGGGGCGATGAACGGCATCCCGAATTCGAGGATTTCCTGTTGGTTCCGGGCCAGAAGGGCGCTGGCTGGCGCGAGCGCTACCTGGAGGGGCATGAGGATTTCCGCGCCGTATTGGAAGCGAACCGGGGCCGGATCGGAAAATTCCTGGCCGGCCGGCATTTCGACGCGGTGCTGCTGGCTTTCCCGTTCAGTTTGCCTTTCCTGGACGGGTACCTCGACAAGGTTAACGCGCCGGTTACCTACCTGGAGGACGATCTTTCCTTCGAACGTTACCGGAGCGAAGCTGGAACCGCGCGCGGGCCGCTAGCCAAGGCCGCCAAGCTAATCCGTATGAAGCAGGCGCTGTCATTCTACCGTCCGCGTCTGGCCCGCGTGGCGAAGTTCGTGGGAATTTCCCGGCAGGAGTTGGACGCCGTAGCGCGCCACTTCCCCAGACCTAAGCGTTTCCTCGCCACTTACGGCTTGCCCATCGGGGAGTTTCCCTTCCTTCCGGCCCCGTCCGGTGGTCCCGTACTCGGCTTCATCGGGAATTACGGGCATCCGCCCAATCTGGACGTCTTGCGTTGGCTGGCGGACGATTTGGCCGCAACCATCCGGGCGCGCTGCCCGGGCATCCGGTTCGCGATCGCCGGCAAGGGCATACCCGAATGGGCCCGCGATGCTTTCCGGAATCAACCGGACGTGCGGCTCCTCGAAAACGTGCCGGACCTGAAGGATTTCTACGCCGGCATTTCCGCCTTCCTCAATCCCATCCGTACGGGCCGGGGCATGCGTACCAAGCTGGTGGAAGCCGCCGCCTACGGCCGTCCCATCGTGACCACTTCCTTGGGGGCGGAGGGCCTGGAGGATCTGGAGATGCGCATCGCCGACGGCTCCGAAGGCTTGGCCCGGGCTTGCGCCGATCTCTTACGCGAGCCGGATCCCTCGGACGCGGTCCGCCGTAATCGCGCCACTGTGGAAAGCCACTACTCCCTGGAAAAGGTAGCCGCCGAACTGCTCGCCTTCCTGGAGCCTTCGTGAACGCACCCTCTTCAGCAGCATCCGGACCTTCCCGACGGCTTTCCATTTGTTTCAACGCGCTCTTCTTGCAGGATCATTTGGGCGGCATCGGCAATTATACCTTGCACCTGATATCGGGCATGCGGCGCGCGCGGCCGGATTGGGAGCTGAGCCTGCTCGTGCATGCGGGTACCGCGCCGCGATTCGCCGGGTTGGAAGGGGTGCGCATCCTGAAAGTGGGACTGCGCAGCCGCTGGGCGCGCCTGATGTATTTCCATTTGCTTTTCCCTTTCCTGGCGCGGCGTTTCGACCTGTTGCATTCGGTGGGCAACATGGGCATGCTCCTCTGTCCCATCCGCCAAGTCATCACCATCCACGATTTGTATGAGCGCGTTTCACCGGAACGGTTTTCCCTGGGAAAACGTTTGCTGATGCGGTTCCTGATCGGTTGGTCGGGGCGTCGGGCGGCGGCGGTGATCACCGACTCCGAAAACACCCGGCGGGATATCGCGCGCTTCTATCCCCGCGTATCCCTCAAGACCCGCGTGGTCTATTTGGGTATCAAATTCCCCGTGGCGACGGGGGAACCGGTCCTAGCCAGGGAGGATTTCCTGTTCGTCGGCACCATCGAGCCGGGCAAGAACCTGCCGCATATCCTGGAGGCCTTCGCATTGTTCGCCGCGCGCCGGCCGGGCCGCCTCAAGGTCGTGGGCGCCGAAGGATGGGGCCATTCGCATATCCCGGCCATACTGGATCGGCTGCGGATCGGGGATCGGGTGGATTTCCTGGGCTACGTGCCGGACGCGGAATTGCGTAACGTGTATGCTACCTCGCTCGCCTTGTTGATGGCGTCCAGTTACGAAGGGTTCGGATTGCCGGTGATCGAAGCCATGGCCTGCGGTTGTCCGGTGATCGCCGCCCGGAATTCCAGCTTGATCGAAGCGGGGGGCCAAGCGGCGCTCTTCTTCGAGACCGGCGATATCGGGGGCCTCGCGGCGCGTATGGAAGAAGTAGCCGATAGCGCGGATTTGCGCCTGCGATGCATCCTGAAAGGCCTTGAGCATGCGGCCGGATTTTCTTGGGATAAAACCGTCGAAAATACCTTGGCTGTTTATACCGCCTCCGGCTTCTGAATTTTAGTTTCCTGTAATCTGAATTTAAGCATCCCGCAATTTAAATCTGGTCCCGCAATGAAAATCAAAACTTTCCTTACCTACTTCCGCCCCCGGTATTTCCTCACCAGCCGGCGCGGCCATTGCCCCATGTGCGGCAAGGCCACGCTTTTCTTCATGAACGATACGCCGGAAACCATCCGCAACCACGCCTTGTGCGTTCGCTGCGGATGCTGCTCGCGGCACCGCCATTTGGCCCTTAGCGTGCAGCGGGAGTTCGCCGCACGGGGCATCCGGAGCCTTTCGGATTTCCGCGCCTATCCCGAACTGTCGGTGCTCAATGCCTCTACCGGCACGCCGGTGGCCCGCTTCCTCGGTGCAGGACCGAACATCATCTGCTCGGAATATTTCGACGACACCCCTCCCGGCGCCATAAAGGGCGGGATCCGCAATGAGGATCTGGGAAATCTTTCCATGCCGGATAACTCGCTGGACCTGGTGGTAACGGAAGACGTTTTCGAGCATATACCCGCTTGGAAACTCGCCTTCGGGGAAGTCCACCGGGTGCTGAAGCCGGGCGGATGCCATATCTTCACCATTCCCTATTATTTCAACCGCAAGACGCGGGAGTTGTTCCAATGGGAGGGGGATAAACCCGTCTTGACGGAACCCGTGGAATACCACGGTGATCCCATTCGCGGAAGCATCCCCGCATTCCTGCATTTCGGCCGCGATTTGCCGGATATTCTGGAAGGCATGGGTTTTGAAACGCGAATCGAAATCACGAGTTTCGCTGAGTGCGAACGTTATGGAACCTGGGATTCGTTCACTTTGGTATCGCGGAAGAGTTCCGTGCCGGCTCCATCCGGTTCGCAAGCGGCGGGCGTCGGCGCGGCTCGCGCCGGGCGGACATCGCATGAACTCCGGCTCAACAAGTATTTCCGCCAATTGAAATAGAACATCCGAACCAGGCGCAAGGACTTCACCTCTTGCGTGGATTGCCCGCCGAGGTGCACAGCCTTGGCGCCGCCGATATAATGGCAAAGGAATCCTAAGTCGCGCGCGCGCTTGGCCAGATCGGTTTCCTCGAAATAGAGAAAGAAGGATTCGTCCATTCCGCCGAGCTTCCGCACGAGATCGCCCTTGATCAAGAAGAAAGCGCCGCATGGGAAGTCGACCGCATGGGTGTCTTCATTTAGGGGCGGGCAAACGGCTCGCAAACGGTTATAGCGTCGCGTGAAAATCTCCTGCGCCAGGACGCCGGCGGTAGGGAAGCAGCCGTAAGCCGGGCCGGATTTGCCGGTTCCGTCGAGAAGCAGGCAGGCTCCCAATCCCACTTCGGGATGCGCATCCAAGTAGGCGATCATGCCCTTCACGCTATCATCGAGCAGGTACGCATCGCTGTTCAAGTACAGGACGTAACGCCCGCTCGCGAGCTTGAGGCCGGCGTTGTTCCCCCCCGAAAAGCCCAGGTTCGCATCGGAACAATGCGCGATCACCCGCGGATGCTTTTCCGCGTAGGAGCTCAGCCAAGCGGGGGTTCCGTCCGTAGAGGCGTTGTCCACAATGATCAACTCGTAGTCGATCTTGCCATTGAGGTAGGCCGCTACGCTCTCGGCGCATTGCTCCACCAGGGCGCGGGTATTGTAGCTTACGACGATAATGGATAATTCCAACATGTGTTACTTTGCCGGCGAGCCGAAGCCCGGAGGGCAATTGGGAATGTAGCAAAGTGGAAAAGTCTGGAGAGTATGCCACGAACTGTCCGGTCCCGGTTCCGGCATTGCCCCAGTTATGAGGATGACCTAATCAAGTACCGATTGCGCCCAGGTTCGCGCCGGCCAAACTAATGAGATATCCAGTTCCAAAAAATCCTGGCAAGGTCAGAGAATCTAGGTTGAACAGGGGGATATTAAGTAATATCAATCAACATATTTAATGGTCATTATTGTCCGGTTATTTCGGAAAAGCAGAGAGAGGATCGAAATATTCCATCTGGGAAATTCCGTTACCTCATGGAGCCTACCAAAATTTGTATCTTGCCATTCCGGTTTCTGATTCTTGGAAATGAAAGGCGGCTATAGTGGCTAGTAGG
>JAEKLQ010000015.1 GCA_019509785.1 Fibrobacterota bacterium
CGTTGCAAGGCCCCGAGATAGTCCGCGTAACCGAGATTGGAGCGGAGACGTTCGAAGATCTCCCAATAGCGCCCCGCATGCCTGGCCCCCACCTCGCCTTTGAGGTATGCCTTCATGTCCGCGATGACGCGATCATTATCGAGTAAGGTATTGTCTACGTCGAATAGGAAAACGAGATCGGCCATGGCTTAAGTCGCAGGTGCGATGTCGAAAATGACGAAGCTGTCGGGGAGCAACGGCGGACGCGCCTTGGGATTGTCGGGCGTAGCGGCGGGCGCGGGGCCGAATCCGGCGGTGGATAGGAACAAATGATGCGTCTTCGGATCCAAAGCGATGGTCCTGGCGCCTTTCTGGGTCGGAAGCGTTTGTAGCACGGAATAATGATCCTTGTCCGCCGCCTGCACAATGGTCAGCGTCCCTTCGCCGTTGGAAGCGAAGATGCGTTTCGAGTCCGGATCGTAGGCGACCCCGTCGACGCCGGTTCCGATGGGCACCGTTGCCACCCGCCGGCCGGTTGCGGCATCGAGCACAATCATCATCTTGTTGGAACATACGCTGAACAGCCTTCCCGCCGCCGTATCCATGGCCAAACCGCTGGGCTCCTCGCCGGGAGCCAGCGACCAGGTCTCGAGGACCTTGGCCGACTTCGCGTCCAGTACCGCGAGCTTCCCCGCATCCTCAAGGTTCAGGAATATGCGTCCCTTGCCATCGGCCACGGCCACTTCAGGCTTGCCGTTCAAGGCGAGGGTCGCCACTACGCTGTCCGTTACCGCATCGAGGACGGTGGCATTTTTGGTTTTCCCGTTGAAAGCGAATACGCGCTTGGAGGCAGGATCGAACAGGATCGCGTCCGGGTTGATCCCGGTAGCCTTAACCTTGCGCAAAGTCGCGAGGGACTTGAGATCGAATACGGTGATCGCGGTATCCTTCCCGCCGCTGATATATCCCTTCCCCAATTCGGGAGCGAGGGCGATGCCATGAACGCCCTTGGTGTCCGGAACAGCGCCCAGCAAGGCTCCGGTGCGTTCGTCCATCACCTGGGTCTGGTCGCCATGGGAAACGAAGACGCGGCCCGAGGCCGGATCGGCAGCCAGGAAATCCCATCTTCCATCGCCGGGCAGATGAAACTTATTCGCGATTGTGTAAGCCGGACCGGGCGCGGCGCCCGACAACGTCGACAACAGGGGGATCAATCCTGCGCTTATCCATGGGAATCGTGCCATACCATGCCTCATAGGTTCAGGGGAAACTAGGAAAAGGACCGGTCCATAAAAAGCATTCTATGCAAGGATGCGGTTCGAAGCGCTACGGGACGAAAAACGCCAAGCGTCACAGGTTTACGCTGACACCCAATCCCACGAGCCAGAACTTGTACGGCGCCGTGCCGCCGGATTCGCGTTCCCATTGCGCGTGGACGCCCGCATCCAGCCATTCGAAGAAGGAATAGGCGTAACCCGCGCCCAAGGTGAGGATGCGCGCCGACGCGGGCTGCGAGGGGAATTCGAGTCGCGCCGACAAAGAGATCGCATGGTCCCCGGGATACCAGTCGGCGTCCGCCTCAGAAGCGATCCCCTGGACCTTGGAAGTGGAATCCGAATCCGTGCACGCCTTCCCATTGCCGTTCTTGCCGGTGCATTGCCGGACGCTTTGGGTTTGCGATTGGTCGTAGCCGCTGGCCTCCAGGGCGAACTCGAAATCGCCCAGGGTCTTGGTAACGGTGGTGTTACCGCTCCAGGTCCGGAAGCTGCCTGCGATATCCTCGTACCCGCCTCCGATGCGCCATTCCCAGGTGCTGTCCGCGTCGAAAACAAAGGTTTGGGAGATGTCGGCATTGCCCTGGAAATCCGCAGATGCGGCGGCTTTCTGTTTCACGGCCCGGTTTACGCGGTTGGAGACGTACAGTGTGTAAGCATATCCCGCTTCGCCGCCCAGGGAGAACCCGCCCAGGCGGTAACGCAAACCGGCAAGGGCTTCGGTGGCTTGGACATCCCGCTTGGGTACGCTTACGTCCGAAACGGCGGTGAGGTTTTCGGTGAAGCGGCCGGCGCCCGGGAATTGCCGCAGCGAAAGCCGCAGCGTGTCCTTGGGATGGAGGCCGTTCTCCGATTTCCGGCCGTGCCCGAAATCCAGGCCCTGGCCGAAAAAGAATCGGAGATGCCGGGGCGGGGACTCGGAAGAATCCGAAGCGGCGGAATCAGGCTCCCCTACCCCGGGAACAGTGTCCCCGGCGGAAGGAAGCCCCAACAGAAAAGGAAGCGCGAAAACGGCGAGCAGCGTTATTTGACTTCCGCTTTCGCTTCATGCTTGTCTTCGCGCTTCTCCTTACGATCCGCGCGCAGCTCCTTGCGATCCTTACGCTTCTCTTTGCGGTCCTGGCGCAGCTCCTTGTGATCGCCTTTCGCGTCCTTCCCGTCCTGCTTCAGATCCTTGTTGTCCGCCGTGACCTCGGCGCGATCCGCTTCCAGCTTGTCTTCGCTGGCGCCAGAGGCCTTGTCTTCCTTCAGCTCTTGCTTGTCGCCTTTCTTCTCCGCTCGGTCCGCCTTGATTTCCTGGCGATCATCCTTGAGCGCTTCTTTATCGCCCTTGATCTCCTTCTTATCCTGCTTTACTTCCTTGCGGTCATGGCGGATCTCTTTCTTGTCCTGCTTGATTTCCTTCGCCTCCGGATTCGGAGTCGTGGCGGGTTCATCCGACCAGGCGAAAGCCAAGGCGCCCAAGACTAATCCGCTGTAGAGAATGCTTTTCATATCGTTTCCTCTCGAAGTGTTTTGCAACCCATAGACCCCCGCGCAGCCCTATTCCCATAGGAGGGGTGCCCGAATGACACCCGCACGAAGCGGCCTTGAATAAAGGATAGCAAATAAATCGTTATCAATTCAACCACAATTGTTTATTTTTTATAAATCATAAAATCTAATAATTAGCTTTTTTTAAGCTTTTTTTACCCATACTCCCGTTATCTATTATTCCATAATCATTCTATGTTTTGAGAATCTTTACTGCTATGCCTCCTGGCATGCCTGCCAATCTGATGCCAAGATCCAAATGGCCGACGGGGATCGCATCCATGACTTTACTTCGACGCCTCGCATGAGCAGGAGCTTGAGGTCGATTCGTGGAACAGTTACGGACTTCCTACGATCGCACTTGGAAAAAAATTTTTCAAGGTCTGCTTTTCATTTCATGGGATTGGTCGCATTTTTGCCGCGGGCGACCGGATTGTTTCATTTATCCATGGCGATGCCGCTGTTTGCGATTGTATTCCCATCATCCGAAGGAAGCCGTCCCGGCGACCCTCGCTACCGAATCCGATAGGATTCGTTCCGAAGCCTTTCTGTTTGATGCCTGACTGCCATCGAAGCTCTCCGGCCCAATGTCGTCATGGCCAATGACCCCCGGTTTTGATAGAATTTGGCAGTCGTCAACTGAACCGGCTGACGAGACCGAGTGAGTAGTCCATGACTCTCCAATTACCAATTAATATGGTCAATTACAGCCGCCGGTTTTTACTCGGCGGTTGCGCGGCCTCCCTGGCTCCGCCTATTCTTCCGGAGTCCGGAAAGAGGAGGAAAGTGAAATATGATTAGGCAATTCATACTGCTACCTTTCTCGTCCTCATTCATGATGGCTGCCTTGGCCTTCGTTTCACCGAAGATCTCCACGGCGGGCCCCCTCGAAGATCTCAAGCCGGGCCAGTGGGTGGAGCTTCCCTGCACGAACAAAATCCGGAACGTCCTCCCGACCCCCATTCCCGATGGTAACGGCCCCGAGAAGATCATCGATGCCTGGAATAGCGGGGTCTATGACACCAAGCGAGACCGCTTGTTGATTTGGGGCGGCGGCCATCACGATTACCAAGGGAACGAAATCTACGCTTTCGATATCGCCGCCTTCACCTGGGAACGCGTTACCGATCCTTCCGCCACCCCCGTCGCGGTGCATACTTATGACGGGATCGAGTACCTTCCGCGTTATGACAAAATGTTCAGCCAAGGCGGCTCGGTCTGGCCCACCGGCAATGCTACCACCACGACCTACACCTTCGACATGGCCTCCCTGACCTGGGAAAAGCGGGCGAACACCCCTCTTGATGGAATGCTCGGCGTAGTGAGCGCGTACAATCCTACCGATGGAACCGTCATCTGGGACGGAGCCGGCGACAGCTTCGGCCGCCTGTCCATCTATGATCCCGCGAAAGATACCTGGACCATCCGCGGTAGCGATGCCTTCGGAAACTATCATCAGACCGCGTCCTTTGATCCAAAACGCAACATTTTTCTGCGTCTGGGAGGCGGCCTGTCCTTATATTACGACCTGTCGCAAACGGGAAAGGTCGCGGCGAAAGCGGTCAACGCCAGCGGACCGGCTACCTTGGCAGGGGTCAATTATCCGGGCGTCGATTACGATCCGGTCGCCGAGGAATTCGTGGCCTGGCACGGCGGCGCCGACGTGTATTCCCTCAACATGGACACCAAAACCTGGTCCAGCGTCGCAGGGACCGGCTCCAACCCCGGAACCGCGGTGGAAGATGGAACCTTCAATCGCTGGCGCTACGTTCCCTCCCGGAACGTATTCCTGGTCGTGAACAGCATCGATGGAAACGTCTTCGCCTATCGGAACAAGGCTGGTTCTTCGGCGCCTAAGGCTTACCTGGATATGCTGGCCGGCCAGGACGCGGGCCTTCGGGACCGCGCCCCGGCAGTATCGCCGGGGCTTTCGGCTTTGCCGGGAGCGCGGGGGCTCGCCCGCTTCCGCTTCGTCGGCGCGAAAGGCCCGGAATGCCCGATCCTCCGCATCGTGGACGGCCGCGGCCGCACGGAAGCGGTTCTGACCGGCGTCGCGCTGGGTTCCGGATGGGTGGAGTACACCTGGAGAAACCCGAACCTACATACCGGCGGGCTCTTCGCGGAAACCCGTGCGGGAGGGAAAATCTTGCGGGCCCGCCTCCTGCCGCAGCCCTGAGTGGGCAGCCCCGTTACCTCCCCGCCGGTTTTTCCGTCGGCGCCTTTTGTTAGCCAAAAAGCCCACCCTGAATCAATAAACGCGACCGTCTAGGGCGGATGGTATTCCGAAGTTCTCGAATGGAAACGGTATTCTCCGGCTTCCTAATGCGGATTCTGGTTCGAGAGACCATTTTTGGGACGGGCAAGAACCGGGTCGGCCAAGATAGTGGATAGGAAATCGGGGGATAGCATGCACGCCAAAATATTATGTGTCGTTACGGGGATTACGGTCGGTATCCTGCAGGCGCAGACCGTCGATCTGAAGGGCCGGGTCATGGCGGGCGGGGCCCCCGTTGCCGATGCCACCGTGGATTTGAAGGTGAAGGGAACCTCCACGAAAACCGCCGCCGACGGCACCTTCTCTTTCGGCACGACCGCGCTCGCGCCGATGGGCGGACCGGCCTTGGATTACCATTTGGATGCCGGTTTCCTTTCCCTGAAAATCGGCAATCGTGTGGACCTGCGGTTGGAGATCTTCGCTAACGACGGCCGGCTGCAAGGCTCCATCGATCGCAGCCTGGAAGCGGGCAGCCATCGCATCGCCTTGGCGGATGCCATGCCCGCGAGCGCGAACGCCGGGTTGTATTTCCTACGGATGCGGATCGGCGGGGAGTCCGTGTCCCATCCCTTCTTCCATTCCGGGACCGGATCGGCCGGGACGGTTTTCGCCCCGGCCCTGCGGGTCGCCTCGGCGAAGCGGGCCGCCGCCGTCGATACGTTGCGCGTCAAGAAGACGGGGTATCAGGATCTCGCCAAGGAAATCACCAGCTATACCGCCGGCAATCTGGGCGACTTGACCCTGACGGCTACGTCCGCGGACGGCTGGGTCAATCTCTTCAACGGCAAGGACCTCACCGGCTGGACGCCTCTAATCCATCTGTCCAAGGTCGGGGTCAACACCGACAGCACCTTCAGGCCCGATCTGGAAAATGGCGGGATCCGCATTTCCTATGATAATGCTACGGGGAGTTACGGCGGGGATAAATGCAAGTGCGGGCTCCTGTATTACAACCGGCCGCTTACCAACTACCGCATCCGGGTGACTTATCGCTTCTTCGACCCTCAGATAGCGAATCCGCCGTCGTGGGGAAAAAACAATTCCGGCCTGATGATATTCGGCATCGATCCGGCCAAGGTAACCGGGGATCCGATATACCCTCCCATCGTCGAAATCCAGATCTTGGGCACCCCCAGCGCCGGCGGCAGCACGAATGCGAATGAATGCGAGATGAGCCAGTTCGTCAATCCGACCGTTACCGCGACCCATACCGGCAGCTGCGGAAACAATAAGGACAGTAAAGCCTCGGGTTCTGGCAAAACCGCGCCTGCGGCCGGTGTATGGACTACGCTCGAGGCGGACGTGCATATCACGGGCGATACCAAGGTGTACCAATTGCCCGATACTACCAATCCGGTCCTGATTATCAGCAACCCTAAATACGGCTCGCAACCGGTCACGAGCGGATACCTGGCATTGCAATCGGAGAGCCAACCCATCGTGTTCAAGGACATCCTGCTCAAAGAACTGCCGCAGTAATCCCCACTCACGTTCGTGACTGGAAGGATAATCGTGACGACGGTTCCGCCGCCCAAACCGGAGGTCAAGGACGGGGGTGAAACCCCTTCCGTTTTCGATTACACCGATTATCGTCGCTTCCTGAAGGCGTATTACGAACATCAGAAGCGGAAGAATCCCGCCTTCTCCTACCGGTATTTCGCGCTCAAGGCGAAAGTGAATTCCTCCGGCCACCTGAAGAACGTCATCGACGGAAAGCGCGGCTTGGGCCGGGGCCTGATCGTGCGCTACGCCGAGGCCATGAAGCTGAAGAAAAAAGAGGCCGAGTACTTCGAGGGCCTGGTCGATTTCAACGAGGCCCGCACCGTCGAGGAGAAACGCATCTTCTTCGAGCGACTGCTCGCGCTCCGCAAGCCCGAGGCGCATCAGGTCCAGGCCAGCCAATTCGAGTTCTACTCCAAATGGTATTACACCGCCGTCCGGGAGTTGATCGGCATGACCCCGTTCCGCGGGGACTGCGCGGCCCTGGCGCGCGCCTTGGATCCGGCCATCCGCCCCGAGCAGGCCGAGAAGGCCGTACGCGTGCTGGAAGAGGCCCAACTCATCGTCAAGGATGCGAAAGGGCGATACCGGCAGGCCCAGCCCTTGATCACCACCGGACCCGAAGTGGAATCCGTAAGCGTCGCGCAGTACCAGATCGCCTGTATGGATCTCGCGAAAGAGGCCATCGATCGCCATGAGGCCGGGGTGCGCGATATCTCCACCCTGACCTTGAGCCTAACCTCCGAAGGCTTTTCTATGCTCAAGGAAGAGATCGTTTCCTTCCGCAAAAAGCTGTTGTCGTTGGAGCGCAACTTCCTGGCTCCGGATCGCGTCTACCAGTTGAACCTGCAGTTCTTCCCGCTCTCCAAGTTGCCCGCGGAGGAGAAGCCATGAGCCGACGGATTAGGTCGGTGGCTTCTCTGTTGGCGACAGCCTCGCTGACGGCGGCCGTTCTCGTCGGTTGCCTGGCGGGGTCGGAAACTGGCAATCCGTCCAAAGGCCTCACCGGCCGGATCCAGACCTTGGACGGGCTCCCCGCCGCCCGCACCCGCGTGGTGCTGGTCCCGGACGGTTTCGTTCCCGCCGATGCGCGTTCGGCCGCGGCCTTGCCCGCGGTGACTACGGATGCGAACGGGAAATACGCGTTCCGGGACGTCGCATCGGGGCGTTACAACGTGGAAGCGATAGACCCCTCAGACGGCACGCGCGCCCGCGCCGAAGGTATCATGGCGGGGGATTCCCTGGTTGAAATCCCGACCCAGACCCTCGGTGTCCCCGGTTCCATCGCCGCCGCCCTGCAGGGAGCGGCCGATACCCTGACGGGGTTCATCTATTTGCCCGGCAGCACCTTCCGCGCCGCCGTGCGCGCCTCCAACTCGGTGGTCCGCCTGGACTCCCTGCCTCCCGGCCAAATCGATTCCCTCGTTTACGGGAGCGCCTCCAGCCTGCCTCCCCGTACCTTCGCCTGGAACCTGCGCGTACAACCTTCGGCGGTTGATTCGGCTTCCGGGCCTTTCCTGGCCTGGCGCCGCTCCGTAGCGCTCACCGTGGACGCGGGGCCCGCCGGCGCCAAGCTCTCCGCCAACGTGGCGGGAATCCCCATACGAATCGCTTTGCCGGATTCCGTCCTGGGGTCTGGCGCCAAGGACGGATCCGACCTGCGGGTCGCCAATGAGCAAGGCGCGGAACTTCCCTGCGAGGTCCAATCGCAAGGCGGTTCGGCCGCGTTATGGGTAAGGATGGATACGGTTTACGCGGACAGGCCCACGCTCATCCGCCTTTACTGGGATTACGGCGGCATCGGTCCCTTGCTCGCTACCAAACCGGGGAACGTCTTCTCCCCCGCCGACGGCTTCGCGGGAGCTTGGCATCTGGACGAGGATCCCTCGGCCAACAAAGGACGCCTCGCCGACGCGTCCGGACAGGGCAACGACGGGATGGCCCTGGGCTATACGGCCTCGGGATCAAGCGAGGCCGGCGTGGCCGGGAGCGCCCTGAAGTTCGATGGCAAGTCCCAATTCGCGGGAACGAAGCTCGCCTTCGACGATCCCGAAGCCTTCACCGTCCTCATCTGGTTCCGGGCCGGGCATGGCCTGGGCGGCCGCATCTTCGAATTCGCCGACAAGGATACCAGCCGCGCCGCCTACTGGGACCGCTTGCTGCATCTCTACCCGGACGGCACCTTGCACTACGGGGTATTTCCGCCCGATAGCGCGGGTAAACCCC
>JAEKLQ010000016.1:0-1839 GCA_019509785.1 Fibrobacterota bacterium
ACCATTTATGGGGCATCGATCAGAAGGGCCTTGCCCCCGATTGGGCCACCCAAAACCCCAACATTACCCGTCCGGAAATCCTGAACACCCTGGAAGCGCAATTCATTTACTACGCCCTGGGTTCCCGGCTCACGATCAATTATTGGCATCAGGAACTTGATGACTATACTTCTTGGTTCTCTCCGAGGACCAATGTAGGCGATTTCACGGGAAATGGATTCGAATACGAAATGGTATCCCCCATCAACCCGATGGTTTCCTTGTGGACCAACGGAGCGTTTTCGGACAACCATTTCAAGATAGTCGCCGATGCGAATAAATCCGGGAGCGGGACCGAGGCGGGTTCGGCATTCCAACTGCCCTCCAATGATAAAGGGGAAGTCATGGGGGTGCCCAGTTTCACGGCTAATTTCGGCGCCGATCTGCTTTTCGCATCCAAGTTTTCCATCAGCCCGACCATCCGCTATCTGACGCGGCAGGTAACAGCGGAACCGACCAACGTGACCCGGAAGACCGCGGCTGGGGCGGATACCACGGTGGTCGATTTCAACTACGGATACGCTGACAACCGGATCTTCGTGGACCTCGCCGCGATGTACGAGAATATCCGGATTCCCGGGACATCCATGAAAATGGATGCGCGAGTAGTCTTTAAGAACCTGTTCAACAATACCGAATTAATGGGAACCCAATGGATGGTCGATTCCTACCATCCGCAAGGGTTGACCTGGGAAGGCGGGATTTTCCTCCGCTTTTAACGCGCCCGGCCGCGCTATTTCGCCCCTTATGTTAGGGGCTCTTGATCAATTCGCCGACCCGACCCAGAAGATCCGTATGGATTTGCCAGTTCAGGCGCTCGGCCACGACCAGGTTTAAGGTGGTCTGCACGCTGATCTGGGGCTCGAAACCCAGGGTTGCGGGCAGCTCATTCTCTTCGTTGAGTGTAATCGGGGTAGGCCGAAAAAAGCCCCAGATCCGCCTGCTTGCTGGCAAGATTCGCCAATGGTACTACCAAGGGCACGGTTCCCTTGCGGAAGCGGGGAACCCAAAACCGCCCCAGCGTAGCCGCGTTCACAAGGGCGTTATCCGGCAGCATCCAGACGACTTCCACGCCGGATTCCTTGAACGCGTCCATCCCTTTGTTCAAGCTCTTGATGATTTCGTCCTTGGATGGGGACCCGTCCCCATCGCAATCGATGCATTTTCCGATCAAATCGATTTTTTCCCGGCCCAGGAGGCGACGGGAGTCTTCTACGAAAACGGAGAAGTATCGCCGATAAAAAACGCCGATACGGGTGAAATCCTTGCCGGAAAGGGACCGCAACTGGGTGAATACGGCATATGCCGGAACCTCGAAGCGGATGCCGGTAACATTGCGCAGACCCTTAGCCGCATCCTCGGCCTTGAGGGTCATGAGCACGAATTTCGGTAGGCTGGCGAATGCCGAGTCCCGCGCCTGCATCCTTTTCGCCAAGGACACGGCCCGGGAATCCATCAGTACCAAGGCTCGGGGCGCGTATAGCGAGCATAGCCGCGCCAGGGAATCTTCCGCGTTCTTGCTATCCGGATCGAATGTCATCCAATCGTAGCGGCTCCCCAAATCCGATTTCATTCCCGACCAGGCTTGCTGAAAGGATTCACCCGAAGGCATGATGGCCAGGAGGCGCTCCGCTTTTTCGGAGGCGTGGGAGCCGATAGCGAGGCTCAGGATCGCCAGGACCCTGCGCGCATTGGCAGCCGGGAATGCGGAGAAGAGTCGGATCATTCCCATCGCTCCACCCCCAGGATTTCCAGCACCGATTTCGGCTGTTTGAGTAGGATTTGCTTTAAGTTTGCGTC
>JAEKLQ010000016.1:1879-10028 GCA_019509785.1 Fibrobacterota bacterium
GGCTTGGACTCCATTACCACCGAGAGATGCAATTTGGTTTCCCTTTGCAACTCAGGGAGGTCCCCGGCCTCCACGATGACCGCATCCACGGCCTCCATGCCTATTAGGCTAAGCAGGTCTTCCCGCTTATTGACCCGCTTAAGGGCAGCGGGCTTCAGGCCGAAGGCGTCTTCCACGAATCGCGGGATTTTCTCGCGCCCCAAAAAATCCAGGATGCCGATGCGCCGGGAAGCCAAGCCCGCGGAAGTGACGGTGGAGTCGGCGGAAACCACCAGGTATTTGGTTTGCGGCTCCTTCTTCCACCCCTTCAGTTGGATCGAATATCCGCTTAGGTAGGCGGCATAGGCGGATGTGGTCACGATGGAGGCCTTGGGGTACGACGGCAGTACGTCTTCCAGATCCCGGACTCGGACGAAGGCGATCACCTTCCTGGGCGCCAGGGGAGCGCCGAGGGCGGATTCGATGCGCGCCGGCGGTAAGCCGCCGGGCAGGCAAACAAGCAGCGGAACCTGGGCATTTAAGCACTCCCGAACCAGAAAAAGTAGTATTCCGAAAATGATTGATCTATGCATTGGCCGGGTATGCCTATGGGTCTCGGAACACCGCATTATGTCGCAATCGGAAATCCCTTTGCCAGGATTCCCGCGGGAGCCGTCTGCACTTGCCGATCCGGCAAGGAAATGGTGAACCGGGTGCCGACGCCGGCCCAGGTTTCGACGCCCAACTCGCCGTCTTCGGCCCGGACCCTTTCCCAAGCGATTGCCATCCCTTGGCCCCGGCCGGAAATGGAATCGGCTTCGGGCGAAGTCGAAAGCCCCGATTTGAAGATCAAATGGATTTTTTCCTTGGGGGACAATGCGGCGGCTTCCTGAGGGGTAATAAGGCCCAGGGCCACTGCGCCATTTGCCAGCGATTCGCCATCGATGCCGTTGCCATCATCTTGGATGGAGAAAACGTGCCCACCCTTCGCGGTGCGGGAATAGGAGAGCTTGATGCAGCCCTTGCCCTTGCCCCGCTTGGCCCGGATTTCCGGATCCTCGATGCCGTGCGCCAAGCAATTGCGCAGGATATGCACCAAGGCTTCGTCCACGCGCAGGATCAAGGCGGGCTCTACCTCCGCATCCGCGGGCTCGACGAGGAAATCCGCTTCCTTGCCCAATTTTTCGGCGGCCTGCGCGAGCAGGTCCTGGTATTTGCCCGTCAGGGTAGAGAGCTTGCGGTAGTGAAGGGTTTGGATACTCGCCACCAGTTCCCGCCAGGCAGCGGGATCGGCGGATGGCTTGGCCTTCACGGCAAGTTCCATCAACCTATCCACCTTGTCCGGGTCCAATCGGATCGAGGGCTTCTCCAAGCTGCCGTAAAGCATCCGATAGACTTCCCCGATCTTGCACCTTTCCTCATCCATGCACCGAAGGGAATCCTGCACGGAAACGAGAAATGGGCTGTCCGGCTCCCTCTGGAAGTTCGCCAATTGGGACTCGAGGTCCTGCGCGGACTTCGCTAAGGCTTCGAATCCAAAACCGCCCGCATTACCCTTTATGGTATGGCAATCGAAGAATATCCGACGCTTCCAATCCTTTTCTCCCGGAAGCAGGGCCTCGACCATGGAGTCCAAACGCCGGCCGGTATCCTTGACGAATTCGGAGATCGCTTCCTGGCCGTTACCGGCTACCCCCAGGATGATTTTTACCCTGCGTTCATGACGGACCTTTTCCTCATCCAATCTCCGCACCAAAGCGCGTTTTTCCGTCACATCCTCGGCCAAAGCCATGATTTTAATGCGGCCATCCGTATCCATGATTTTACGATAAGCTATTTCGACGATGTAACCGGCTCCTTTTCCATCGTCCAAGATGATTTCCCGTACGGGAGATAGCCTTGACAGTTTGGTCCAGCGTTTAAGCGCGTGCTCCCGTTGCACCACATCAACCCAGTCGCGGAATGCGCGCGCCTGTTCGGGGGTCATGCGCAGGATCTCTTCCAGGGACTTTCCCTCCAGACGGTCCAAGCGCAAGACCGAGCATGCGCGGGCGGAATGATCGGGATTCACGGACAAATCCAGATTGAAGGTAAAAAGACCCTGATCCACGTTTTCCAGCAAGTCGCCGATTTGCCGCACCTTTTCCGCCACCAAGGATTCCAGCTTGTGCGTGTAAGCCTGTATTTTGCGGCGCATGCTTTCGAAGGTCTCCGCCAATAAGGCGAATTCCCCCTCGCTCCGTACGTTGAACTCGGCATCATAGTCGCCACCGGCGATACGTTGGGCCAAGGCGGCGAGATCCAGTACCGGCCGCGTTAGGCGTCCGGCCTGGAAGCGCGAGAACGTCAGGGATAGGACGAAAGCGCAGATCGCGGCAGCCAGGAATATCCCGAAAGTCAATTTCCGGTTCTGCCAAACGTGCTCGTTGGCATTGCGGAGGGCGGATTGCATAGCGCGCGTGTCCAAGCCCACGCGGACGACGCCTTGGTTCCCTGAAGAAGAAACGGCGATGGGCGCGGCGAATTCGAAGATCTCGCCATCGGCCGCCATCCAGGTCCGGCTTTGCGCGGTGCGTGCGCGGGAGGCCCATAGGGCCATCGAATCCCGCAGGATCGTTCGCATGTCGGCGTCCTTGCCGTATGCCAATTTCGAACGGAAAGCCCAGGGCCGCATATCCCCATCCAAATAGGCCGCGTAGGCGATGTCGGGATCCTGGTCCGCCAAGCTGTCAACGATTTCGCGGATACTGGCAATGGCATTGTCCTCTGCCAGGGGTCGGATGACCAGGCTTAGGTTACGCGTGAGGGTTTGGCCTTTGGCGCTGAGGCCCGCCCGGATGCCATCTTCCATGTCCCCGAGATCGCGTGACGCCCGGTGCCAATCCAGGATCATAATGGCGGAGAAAGCCAGGGCCAGCACGGCCGCCGACTGGAACGCGAAGCTGCGTAGCAGCTTTGCTTGGATGCTTTCCCTGGGATGCATTCGCTCCATCGACGAAATCCCCGACCCCTCAGGATGCGGACACCGCGAAGACCTCTTCCAGGGTTTCCGAGAAGTCTTTACGGAAATCCTCATCCTCGAACCGAAGCGGCTTTTCGATATAGCCTTTGGCCCCGATCTTGACGCACTCGAGCACGCTCGAGCCGGTCAGCGCTGAAATCATGAGCACGCGCGCGGTTGGGAACTCCTTTAGGATCTCGGCAAGCGCCGTCTTACCATCCTTGACAGGCATGGTGATGTCGAGCGTCATCAGATCGGGCCGATGGCGGCGGTACAGGTCCACCGCCTGGACGCCATTGGAGCCGGTGGCCACGACCTCGTATTCCCCGATCTGGCCTTCCTGGAAAAAATCCTTGAGGGCGCTAAGCAGGAATTTGGAATCGTCCACGATGACCACTTTCCGTTTCATACCATTTCCTTCTCGTTCACCGTGATCGCGAATCCAAGATATAGACGGGTTGACTTCGCTACCAGTACGCCTTGGATGGCACAAGCCCGCTTCGAGGTGACGCCCCCATTGGAAAACAGGGGGGGCGACATGGCCATATGACCGAAATGATCTTCGAGCCCGGGGATCCCCAAAACCCTGCCGGCGATGACATTCGCGACCTCGCCCAGGGCATCGAGGGCGATTTCCTCGCTACTCCCCCCGGGAACCAGGCATCCCAGATCGGTCTTGTTGATGCCCAACGATAGGGTCATGGCATATTCGCCGTTCCAGCATTCGATGATACAACACAGCGAAGACATGTTGACCATGCAGGGCTCCACTTTGAAGTCCCTCGGCGCCAAGGTAGGCAAATCCAGTACCCTTTCGACGGCATGCCTGGCGCAGACTTCGAAATCCGGCAGAATCTCCCGGAGAAAGACTTGGGTGACGGGATCATTGCAGGTTTCTCCCATTACGCCTCCTATTCACGTGGCTTGCGCATCCGAAGCTCGCGCTTGGACCGTCCCAGCCGCTCGAATAACCGGGCCAGAGCTCTCCTTGCAATTCCCAGCTTTCACCCCCCGATGATAAGGGATGGCGCCTTGAATCCGCACGGGGCGAGGATAGGGCCAGAAAGCCCGGCTCGCAGGGACCCGATCCCTATCGACATTGTGAGTACAAATCCCGATATAGCGAAGTTCGAAAGGTTCGCACGGTTTGTGCGTAAGTTCAATAAATTCCGGATAATTGACAAAGGGCTTTCCCGGGTGTTGCAATCAATAATGCTGCAAGGAACGGATATCGGAATTTTCACTAGGGCATTCAAGAAACGTGAGTGACTGTAATCGCATATTGCATATCGATGCTCCACCGCCTTTCTTGCGCTTCGTCGAAAAGTATTGCCAGTCCAAAGGAATCGCGGTGGATTCCACCGATTCGGAAGCGCAAGGGTTCCATTACGCCTTGGTTAAGCACTATAAAGCGATTTTCATCGGAGCGCACGCGCCACGAGTCGATGCGAGCCGCATTCTGAAGGGCTTGGCGCGCGCCCGCGTGACGACGCCGGTTTTCCTGCTCACCGAAAGCGCGAGCAAGGATACGAAGTTGATGGGGCTTCATTCCAATCTGATGGGTCTCATCGCAAAGCCTTTGGATCTCAAGGAGTTCTCCCGCTGCCTGGAATATGCCGAAAAGCCCCCGGGACTGGATCCTGGCGAGCGGGAGAAGATCATCGCCATTCTCACGAAGTGGGAAAAGAGCCTGAGCCGTGTTGGTTGAGGTCCTTATCTGCAACGATGGAATGGAAGCGAAGCTCTCCATACGCGACTTCAACCCTGTCGCATGGCGCAAGGAATTCCCGGCTAACCAGAGCCTAAAAAGCCTACTGTTGGCCAAGGGGCTGGCTCCCGATCTGATCGAGGATGCCGCCGTAGATTCGATCTGCGCGCTACTATCGGAAACTTCAGCCGAAGGGCAGCTTGCCTTGAGTCTCGAAGAAGCCCACTCGATCGTTTTGGCCGCCGGTTCTCCGCCGGAGCATGAAGAAGCCGAAGGGCTGATGTTCCATAAGTCCTATCTCTCAGATCCCCATGATATCGAAGCCCTGGATCAGAGGCTGCAAGAGGTGGCGGGCGGGAACGGGAAGCAGGTACTGGGTCCGGAATTCGATCCTGGAGCCCTGGTGCTCCACCAAGACACACTATTGGTGGTTGGGAAGGAAGGGATGCAACCCGGCCTCATCCGCGTGTCCGACGACAAATTGGAGGTCTGGCTGGTCCTCCAAAAGGCCAGCGCGTGCCTTGACCACGATGCGCGCCTCGGATTGGAATCCGTGAAAACGCTCATGACCCGAATGGGACTCCTGTCCATGCAGGACGAGGCCCGGGTGCTCAAGTCGCTTGAGGCTTTCCTCAAAGACGGGGCCGAACAAGAAGTGCTGTTACTGAAAGGCATTCTTCCGCGACCGGGCAAGAATGGCTCCATTCAACTGCTCGTGGATCCTGAACCGGACCTTCCCGATCCGGAAATGGTCCAGAACGTCGACTTCAAGGAATTCACCTTCTTCCGGGCAGTAGCGAAAGGAGATCGCCTCGCCCGTATCCTTCCACCGGAACCCGGCTCAGCGGGCATTGACGTCTTCGGCAAGATTACCTTGCCCCGGCCCGGGGTTCCGGTTCAGGTGAAACCGGGTAGGAACACCGGCTTCGCTCCCGATTCTCCCGATGTTATCATCGCATCCAAGGACGGAAAGCTCGCCGTAGAGGACGGGATCCCTTATGTGGTCGATACCCTGAAGGTGGCCGGGGACGTTTCCTTCAAGACCGGTAATCTCAGGTTCCCGGGTTCGATCGAGGTTGAAGGGAGCGTGCTCGACAAGTTCGCGATCGAGGCCAAAGGCGACGTGGGAATCGGCGGCGTGGTGGAGAACGGCGTCGTGATCTCCGAAGGATCCATCCTGATCAAGGGCGGAGTCATCGGCGGCGGATCAGGACTCATCAAATCGAAACTCAGCTCGGTGACCATCGGATTCATTCATAACCAGCGCATCGAATCCTATTCTAATATCGTGATATACAATGAGGTCCTGAACGGGCAGTTGCTGGCCAAGAAATCGATCTTGATGAAGTCGAAGTCCCATTCGGTCATCGGCGGGCACTTGGTCGCATACTCAAGCATCGAAATCCACAATGCCGGAAACGAAGCCGGGGCCAAGACCATCCTGGAAGTGGGCAAGGACTTCGAGGCCGAAGCGGAGCTTCTGCGCAAACGCGAGACCTTGAAGGCCGTGCGCGCCGACTTCGAATTCCTGGAGAAGAGGCGGAATAAGCTGGAGATGATAGTACGTTGGGAGGCCGGGAAGAATCCGGAGAACCGGCTCCTCGAACAGCGGGTGAAAGGTGTCCTGAAGTTCCTGGATAGACTGCGATTAGGGCTTAATGCCAGGCTCAACGAGCTGGAAGCGGCCTTATACAATCCAGGGGATTGCCACATCGCCGTTTCGGGGACGGCCAACCCGGGCACCGTGCTGAAGTATCGCGACAAGGTCATCCCGATTACCGAAGCCATGCGCGGCAAGCGCTGGCTCTTCAAACCAGACTGAGGTCGCTTCACCTCGGAAAACCCCTTTCAAAGACCCGACTTTTTGGCACTCGCGCGCCCTATGCTCCATTCTCCCTGATTCAGGAACGAACGTAACATTTCGGTGGGCCGGCGCATCCTACCTAACAATGCGCGAATCGCCGACTTTCCCGATAAACGGTATGGAATCAGCGGCGCTCCTCCGCATCCGCATCCCAGCTAGGGACCATTCAAAGGAGATAACATGAAATCAGTTCGATTTCCGACCCGATGGGAGAGCGCATCCGCTCTCTTGGCGTTGACCGGCCTATTGGGTTGCTTGCAAAGCGAACCTAAAACGTCCAACGAAAACGCGGTGAAGGAGCAAACCAGGCAGATTTCCGCGAAGATGGATAAGCCGTATTTGCTGAATGAGCAAGGCGAAGTCATCCCGTCCATCCCTCCGGAGTTCCTGGCCATGATGAAGGAAAAATTGCGGCAGGAAGCCCATCTCAGCGCCGCGGCCACCCTAGAAGAAATGTACGATCCGGTCACTGGAAAACTGAAAGACTCGAACCACCTCCCCGAAATCCAGTCCCAAGCCGACCATATCTCCGCAGCTTTGTCGAAAGGGGCCGCCCGATGAAAACCTGGATGATATCGGTCCTGTTTTGCGCCGCCGCATTAGGCTCCGCTTCGGCGCAACCCGACCAAACCGAATTCAACAATTATAAATGGTCATGGAGCAACCCCATCACCTGGCTGGGTTCGACCAGCCTTAATCCGGGCGGATACGGTTATTACCAGGATTACACCCCATCTTCCTCGAATATGGAGGATCCCACTACCATTAACTGGAGGAATTGGCGATTCGTTTATTATTACGGACTGACGGGAGGGAACGTATGGACATGGGCGGATTGGGGCCAACCTTCCGTCCCGGCGCCTACCACACTTCCGGATGGCACAATCGCGGATGAGTGCTTACATACCCATTTGGCATGGGGCGTATGGCTGCAATACGGCTACTATTCCGGCGGTGCTTATTACTCCGGGGTGGTGGGCCCGTTCCAGGGAGGCGTCAAGTCGGGAGTGCGGGTGGATAAGTATACCTGCAGCCATAGCGTGAACAATATCCTTACCAAGACGGTTCCGCGCTATGGATGGGGCCAAGACTCCTTCAATATGAAGTTCCCCAAGACCGGCAATATCTGGTCGGCCATGATCGTGGGCGCATTCGCGATTTCCCATGTCGATTTGGACTGTCCCACCCACGGCTGCACCAATCAACCCTGGATTGGAGCGTACTCGCTTCCTTACTGAAGGAATGTTTTCCCGCATCTGCCGGGCCCTCGCCGGCAGGGCGAACCCTCCACGCCAAGCCAACGAGGGCTTAACTTTCCCATCCCCATGTGGATGACCTTGACCTGTATTTCCGCCCTGCTTCTCGGCTGCTACGACATTTCGAAAAAAAAGGCGGTGGATGGAAACGCCGTCCTCCCTACCCTTTTCTTCTCCACCCTGGCCGCCGCCCTCGCGATCGCGCCGATCCTTTTGCTATCCGCCCTGGATCCCGCCCGCGCATACGCCTGGCATCTCGCCGTCCCGCCCCAAACGCCCGCCGCACACCTCTTGATCCTCCTCAAGTCCATCCTGGTGGGCTGTTCCTGGATGCTCTCCTA
>JAEKLQ010000017.1 GCA_019509785.1 Fibrobacterota bacterium
CGACGTTGAGCCGCAGGTGCGTCTGCAGGATCACCGGGATCTCGTCCTGCACGAGTCGATAGACCTGGACCTCGAGTGCCGCGGCCTGCTCGGCGGTGCGCCGCTTGCCGAGCCACACGGCACCGTCCGGTCGCTCGGGCTGTGCGACGCGTTGGCCATCGACGGTGAGATCGACGATCGCGGAGCTCCCCGGCACCGGCAGCGCCTCGGGACGCGAGCTCCATTCGAAGCGGCCGGTCACGGTGTAGCTGCCGGGCGCGAGGCGCAGCGCCGGCAGTCCATCCTTCTCCACGAGCGGCGCGGGCGCGCCGTCGAGCTTCACGTCGCGGGGCCAGTGCTCGGTGTCGCCGGGCAGCCCTATCCACTCGGGCGCGAACACCTGCCAGCGCTGCGTGAACGTGCCGCCGTGCGCGTCGACCGCGAGCGCAAGACGCTCGGGCCAGTCGCAGCGGAAGGATGCGGCATCGATCGGCTCGCCGGCGGCGAGCGACGTGGAGGAAAGAAACGGACAGCGACGGAATTCCTCGCCGTGCATCACCCAGCCCTGCCAGTCGCGCAGCGCGGAAGGCACGGCCTCCTGGGCGTCGACGAGCGGACAGCAGAACGCGAGCACGGCGATGGCCGCGCGGACCCAAGTCTTCATGTGATGCCCTCTTCCCCGGCCTGGTTCGAGTGTAACAACGGCCGCGGATGTCGTTTTGGTCTAGCATCGCGGTCGCCATGCGCACCGCCAACGACGTGCTCGATTTCTGGTTCGGCCAAGGTCCGATGAACCTGGCGCGTCTGACCGAAAGGAATACGTTCTGGTTCGGCGGCGACGGACCGGAAGCCGCCGCCGCGCGCGATGCGTTGATCCGCACGACGCTCGAGCCGTTGCTCGAGCGCGCGTCGCGCGGCGAGTTCGCGGGCTGGGCCGGCAGCCCGAAGCGGCGGCTCGCGCTGATCCTGTTGTTCGACCAGGTGCCGCGCAATGCGTATCGCGGCACGGCCGCGGCGTTCGCGTTCGATCGCGAGGCGCTCGCGTTGTCCCTCGAGGGGCTGCAGCTCGCCGCCGACGCGGCGCTCGAGCCGTGGGAGCGGTTGTTCTTCTATCTACCGCTCGAGCACGCCGAATCGATGGAGGCGCAGGATGCGGCACTGGCCGCGCTCACGCGCAATGCGGCCGAGGCGCCGCCGGAATATCGGCCGTGGTGCGAGGGCCTGATCTTTTATGCGAACAAGCATCGCGATCTGATCCGCTTGTTCGGGCGTTTCCCGCACCGCAACCCGGTGCTGGGGCGCGAGGACACGCCGCAGGAGAAGGCGTGGCTGGCGGAGCATCCGAACTACTTCGGGTAACGGGACATTCCTCGATTCAGGCGATGCGGCGGCTGCCGCTGATCAGCGAGTCGCGCCAGATCGCCTGCATCGCATCGACCACTTCGCACGCCGGCCGCTGCGCCGTGCGCAGCATCTTCTCCACGTACGTCACCAGCGCCCGCGCGCCGCCCGCGTTCACGAAGCGGCCCTGCGTCGTGAATTGCCAGCGCCAGCCGCCGCGCACGCTGTGACGCGCGTCGATCCACGCCCAGCGATCCGGCCACGCGTGCACGCGCACGAGCACGCTGCGGCCGTCGACGCGCAGCTGGATCATCGTCTCGGTGCGGTGGATGTCGGTGCCATGCACGTCGACATCGGGCACGAGCTGCGATTCGATCTCGGCGTCGAGCAGGTGCAGAGCGCGGTGACGCCGCTCGAAGGCGCGCCAGACGGTGGCGGGGAATCCATTGTTCGCAGTCATGGAATCAGACTCGTCCCCATGTGCCGCCAATCAGGAGTGTCCGCATCGGCCCCCGTCAATCCGCGACGTCGGGTTCGACGAAGATCCAGGCGACCTCGGGGAACTTGGTCTTGATGCGGCGTTCGAGCGCGTTCAGCGCGGCCACCGCGTCGTCGAGCGACAGGCCCGCGCACATCTTCACCTTGAGCGCGAGCATCACGTCCGGCCCCATCTGCAGCGTGATCGCGTTGAGCAGCGCGTCGATGTTCGGATCGGCGTCGACCTCCGCGCGCAACGCCTCCTGCAGATCCTCTTCGGCCGAGCGGCCGACGATCAGGCCCTTGATGCGCACCGCGACGAAGATGGACACGCACACCAGCACGATACCGATCGCGATCGAACCGATCGCATCGAACGCCAGGTTGCCGGTCACCGTCGCGAGCGCGACGAACACGAACGCGATCGCGAGACCGATCAACGCCGCCACGTCCTCCCCGAGCACGACGACGAGCTCGGCATTGCGCGTGTTGCGCAGCCAGTACCCGAAGGAGCGGTCGCCGCGCAGCTTCGTCACTTCCTTCAGACAACCCAGCAGCGACCCGAACTCGAGCGCGATCGACACGCCGAGCACCGCGAGCGCCACCCACGGCTTGTTGAGCTCGCCCGCGTGGCCGCCCAGCTTGTGCCAGCCCTCGTAGATGGAGAACACACCACCCATCGAGAACAGCAGCAGCGCGACGACGAAGCTCCAGAAGTACGTCACTTTGCCGTAGCCGAGCGGATGCTTCGCGTCCGGCGGCTTCTGCGCCTGGCGCAGGCCGACGAACAGCAGCACCTGGTTGCCGCAGTCGGCGAACGAGTGGATGGATTCGGCCAGCATGCTGCCCGAGTGCGTGTAGAGCGCGGCGCCGAGCTTCGCGAGCGCGATGCCCAGGTTGGCGATGAACGCGTAGAGAATCGCCTTCGCAGACGAACCGTGGTCGGACATGCCGCGACTACTTCGCCGCGAAGTCCGGGGCGGAGAGTTTCATCTCCGTGACCGGGCCGTACTTCTGTGCGACGTCGCGGATCTTCGCCGCGTCACCGATCAGCACGATGACGAGATCGCTCGGACGCGGGAAGGCGTCGGCGGTCACGGCCGTGGCCTCCGCGCCGTCGACCTTCGCGAGCGCCGGCCCATAACCCTCGATGTACTCCGTGCCGAGCCCGTAGAACTCGAGATCCGCCAGCGTGCCGGCCCAGTGGGCGGCGGTCTCGAGCTGCAGCGGATACTGGCCGAGCACATACGCGCGCGCGGACTCGAGCATGTCGGGCGCGAGCGCGCCGTGCTTGAGATCGTCGAGCGTCTTCAGCGTGAGATCGAGCGCCTGCGCCGTCGTGTCCGTCTGCGTGAACGAACGGATGGCGAACTCTCCAGCAACCGTCGCGCGAACGAAGCGCGACGACGCGCCGTACGTCAGCCCCGACTTGATGCGCAACTCCGTGTTCAGCAGCGACGTGAAGCGGCCGCCGTACAGCGTGTTCACCAGGTCGAGCGCGGGCCGGCCGTTGTAGTGGCGATCGACGCCGACGTT
>JAEKLQ010000018.1 GCA_019509785.1 Fibrobacterota bacterium
TGGTAACCGTCGACGAGGAAATCCTTGCGCATCGCCGGCACGCCGAGCGGCGCCAGCGAGCGCGCGCCATCCGCGAGATCCGCGAGCGAGCCGTCGAAGCGGCTCGGCTCGGTGAGGATGGACACGGCGGCGGCGCCGGCCCGCGCATAGGTCGCGACGCGCGCGCCGACGTCTTCGTCGGCCGCGGCCTTGAGCAGGCCCACGGCCGGCGAGCGCAGCTTCACCTCGGCGATGAGATCGAACGAATTCAGCCGCAGAGGGGGCACGGCGGGCAGACCCGCGATGCGTGCGCGCAGCTCGCGCTCCGGCAGCAGCGCCTGCGCCCCGAGCGAGCGCGCCCGCGATGCAGCGGCCATGTTCGCGAGGAAGTCGTCGCTCACAGCCCTGCCCCGTTGCCGAACGCGGCCAACGATTCGAGCGTGCGGCGCGCGGCGCCGCTGTCGATGGCCTGGCGCGCGAGCGCGGCCCCGTCGCGCGGGTTGTCCACCTTGCCGACGATTTCGAGCGCGAGCGCGGTGCCCAGCAACAAGGCGTCGCGGTGGGCGCCGCGATCTTCGCCGGTCAGCACGGCGCGCAGCGCGCGCGCGTTCGACGCGGCATCGCCGCCGGCGAGATCGGTGGCCCCGCACAGGTCGAGCCCGTAGTCGGACGGGCTGCGGATCTCGGCCTTGACCTGGACCGGCCGTACGTCGAGCACGGTGAACGGGCCCAGCGGTGTCGGCTCGTCCCAGCCTTCGGCGCCGTGCACGACGAACGCGCGCTCGATCGGCAGACCCGCCAGGGCGTCTCCCATCAGTTGCGCGGTCGGCAGGTCGTAGGCGCCCGTGAGCTGGAACAGCGGCGCGGCCGGGTTCGTGAGAGGCCCCAGGATGTTGAACACCGTGCGCACGCCCAGCGCCTGGCGGATCGGCGCGATGGCCTTCATCGCCGGGTGGTAGTGAGGCGCAAACAGGAACGTGAACCGGGTCGCCGCGAGGCAGGCACCGGCGGCCGATTCGTCGAGCGGTAGTTTGAGTCCGAGCTGCTCGAGCACGTCGGCGCTGCCGGACCGGCTCGAGACCGAACGGTTGCCGTGTTTCACCACGTCGACGCCGCACGCGGCGGTCAGCAGCGCGGCGCCGGTCGAGAGATTGAAGCTGCCCGACGCGTCGCCGCCGGTACCGACGATGTCGATGGCGCGCGGGCTCGGCGGAATCGCCGGGCGCCGCGCGAGCGCGCGCATCGCGCGCGCGAAACCGCGCAGCTCGTCGGCGGTGACACCCTTCGAGCGCAGCGCCGCGAGGACGGCGCCGGCGAGCGCGGGCGGCATGTCGGCGCCGGTCAGCGCGCGCAACAGCTGTCCGGCGTCCGCTTCGGTCAGCGACTTCCCGTTCAGCAGCTGCTCGAGCGCCTCGCGCAGGATCATTGGTGGCCTCCCGTCATCGTGAGGAAATTGCCGATGAGCCTCGGGCCTTCGGGCGTCAGCACGCTCTCGGGATGGAACTGCACGCCCTCGACCTTCAGCGTGCGGTGGCGCACGCCCATGATCTCGCCCTCGGGCGTCCGCGCCGTGACCTCGAGCTCGGCGGGCAGCGTATCCGGCTGCGCGATCAGCGAGTGATAGCGACCCACTTCGGTGGTCGCCGACAAGCCGGCAAACAACCCCTTGCCGTCGTGCGTGACGGGCGACGTCTTGCCGTGCATGAGGCGCGGCGCCCTGACTACCTTGCCGCCGAATACCTCGACGATCGACTGATGCCCGAGGCACACGCCGAACACCGGCAGCTGACCGGCGAACGCGCGGATCATGTCCATCGACACGCCCGCGTCGTACGGCGTTCCGGGGCCCGGCGAGATGCACAGGTGCGTGGGCGCGAGCGCCTGCGCCTGCTCGACCGTGATCTCGTCGTTGCGACGCACGTCGACTTCCGCGCCGAGCACCATGAACGCCTGCACGAGGTTGTAGGTGAACGAATCGTAGTTGTCGATCAACAGGAGCCGCGGACTCATAGACCCTCCGCCGCGAGCAAGAGCGCGCGCGCCATCGCGCCCGACTTCGCGACGACTTCGTCGTACTCGCTGGCGGGACTGCTGTCCGCCACGAGCCCCGCGCCCGCCTGGTAACTGTATTCGTCGCCGCGGAACACCAGCGTGCGGATCGTGATCGCCTGGTCCATGTCGCCGTTCGCACCGAAGTAGCCAATGGTGCCGCCATACAGTCCGCGGCGCACGGGCTCGAGCTCGTCGATGATCTCCATTGCGCGCACCTTCGGCGCGCCGACCAGCGTGCCCGCCGGGAACGTCGCCGCGAACAGGTCGAAGGCGTCGCGGCCGGCGGCGAGCTTTCCTTTCACACCGCTCACGATGTGCATGACGTGGCTGTAGCGCTCGATGACGCGGTACGGGTCCACGTGCACGCTGCCGGCGCGCGCGACGCGGCCCAGGTCGTTGCGCGCGAGATCGACGAGCATCACGTGCTCGGCATTCTCCTTCACGTCGGCCAGCAGCTCGGTCTCGTGGCGCGCGTCGGCCGCCGGATCGTCCGCGCGCGGCCGCGTGCCGGCGATCGGGCGCAGCTGGGCGTTGCCCGCGGCGTCGACCTTGACCAGCGCCTCGGGCGACGAGCCGACCACCGTGACGTCGCCGAGCCGGCAGTAATACATATAAGGAGAGGGATTGATGAGCCGCAGCGCGCGGTACGCCTCGAACGGATCGAGCGAGTGCTTCCCGGTGAAGCGCGAGGACAGCACGAGCTGATAGACGTCGCCGGCCGCGATGTATTCCTGCGTACGCCGCACGCCCGCCATGTACTCGTCGCGGGACAGCGAGCCCCTGGCCGGCGTATACCGCTCGCCGCCGGGCGGCGTCGAGTGGTTAGGCAGGCCGCCGCGCAGCGCCCGGATGACCTCGCGGCGCAGCGCCTGGCGCTCGGCCTCGGTGCCGGCATGCAGCAGCGCGATGCCGCGCGTCAGGTGGTCGAACACCAGCATGGATTCCGGGGCGACGTAGTGCAGGTCGGGCACCGGGTGCGCATCGCGCGCCTTCGACGGCAGGCGCTCGAACCAGCGCACGACGTCGTACGACGAATAGCCGACGAGGCCGCCCGCGAGCGGAACGCCGGCCATCTCGGGCAGCGGCTTGGGTGCGGCCGCGAGCGCCTTGCGCAGCGCGTCGAGCAGCTCCGACTTGTCCTTCGGGCGCGGCAGCATCGCCGTGCCGACCTGGAGGCCGTGCGCATCGAGCTTCACCTCGAGGCACTGGCCGAAACCGATGAAGGAGTAGCGTGCGAGTCGCTCGCCGCCCTCCACGCTCTCCAGCAGGAAGCGCGGGTTGAAGGCGCCCAGTTTGGCGAACGCCGACACCGGGGTGTCGAGGTCGCCTGCAATGTCGAATGGCGGTTTCACCGCGTTCATCTCCCTGCGCGCATTTCGCGCGGACAACAAAAAACCCATCCCGGCGTTATTTCCGGAGATGGGTTTTTTCGGATACTTCTCTAGTTCAGCCGAGCAATAACGTCCGAGGCCCTCTCCTTATGGGAGGCGCCACCACCAGACCTTGCGAAAGTTGCCGTTCATGAGGCGCGGAAGTATCGCCGTCGCTTCGCGGAGCCGTCAAGGCTTGTTTGACGGAACCCGGGCGATGGTCCAACGTGGCGTCATCGGGACTTTCTGAAGCTTCTGCAGGTGCGCGTGGAGCAGGACGGATCGGCGACAACGCGGAACCGCGGCCTCGTGGTGCTCGGCATCGTCCTCGCGGTCGGCTTGGGCGTTGCGCTCGCGTGGCGGGCCCGGGCGCCGCGCCCATCGGCCAATCCGGCGATCGCCGTGCTGCCGCTCGCGAATCGCAGCGACGCCGCGGAATACGCCTACCTCGCACCCGGCCTCCAGGACGAACTGATCAACCTGCTGTCGCACGTCGGCTCCATCCGCGTGACGTCGCGCAACTCGACGCAACGCTGGACCGACGCGGCTGCGCCTGCGTCGCAGATCGGCCGCCAGCTCGCCGTCG
>JAEKLQ010000019.1 GCA_019509785.1 Fibrobacterota bacterium
CGCGGTGGCGGGCTTTTAAGTATTTAGCGCAGATCGTCGCGATCGATGCCGAAAAGGCGCGGGTCGTCGACCCAAGCTTCGCCTTGTCCTTCGAGCCAAAAGGAAAGGTGGGTCGCGGAGTCGAGAATGTCGGCCCAGCGCGCCCCTCCCGAAGACACGGCGGCCGAGTCGAAGGATGCCGGGCGAACGCTCACGCGGCGCCAGGCCGTATCGAGATCACGGGCGGTCCAGGCCACCAATTGGGACCCGGCAAGCGCGTGTTCCATGGCGACACGGAGGCGGCCCGAGCCCCGCGCCCAGAATACGATAGAGTCGATCGCCCCCAGACGCCGTGGGGTCGAGGCGAGCAAGGCTGCCGCCAAGACGACCGGATCGCTTCCGGTGGTAACCATATGCAGGGCATTGCCCTGGCGCCCGCCTCCGGCGGCAACGGTTCCCGTGCCCGATCCGAGAAACCAGGTGGAGGAGTCGGGAAGCCGGACCCGGTTGCTCCCGCTTTCGAAATCGTCGACGAGAACGGATGTCAGGTTCAAGCGAAGGCTATCGGCGATGCCCGCCCAAACTCCCGCAGGGTCGGAACGATGGGCGAGCGGAAGCCGTTGCCACAATTGGATAGCCGTGCCGGGCTGACGCAGATCGGAGTCGATGCGCACGTACAATCGTCCCTGACGGCGCTTCCGGTCCCAATGGGAAAGCTCGAAGGGCACCGGGCTTTCTTTCGCGCGACGGACATCAAGATCGAGTCCCAGCGAGTCGGACAATTTGAAGTCAAAGTTGGCTGAGTCGAGCCGCACGGTCGCCACGGTGGCCAAGCCGACGGGGCGATTCCACGCGGGAAGAAGGGAATCGACCGGGAATACCCGGGCCACCACCGCGTTTTCGGTTTCGGAGGATCCCCCGGCCAAGTGATCGCCGGAACATCCGGCCCACAGGAGAATGTTTAAAGCGATAAAGGCGGAATTCAATTTCACAAACGTTCCTTCGGAGAGCCCGAGATCGGAAAAAAGGCCATGGCCAATTGCATCACGCGAGTAGGCTGCCCAATGGAATCGGCGTGTTTCTGGACCTGGCGCCGGCATTCCCGCAAGATGTCTAGAATGGCTTGATAGGCTTTGTCGTCTACGGAAAAGGTGACGGTGGAAACGTCGCGTTCGTCCTTGGAAAACCGTTGCAGGGAAGCGATGGCCAATTCGAAGATTTGCTTCTGATAGGCATGGATGGCTTGCGCTTTCCTTTCTCCCCCCGCGGTAAGATGGGCTTCGGCAAGCTTGAGGCGGCCCGAACCGGCCTTCTTCACCAGCCCGAGTTCGAGAAGCAAATCGAGCGAGGCTTGCGCCTCGTCCGTGGATATGGGAGGACAAACGCTTTTGGCCAGTCGTGCGGGAATGGCGCGTCCCTCATGCGCTTCCAAGAGCAAGCGAACCACCGGGGTCCACCAGTGACGGTAGAACAGCAATTCGCGCTCTTCCAACGCCTTGCGGGGGACATCTTGCAATAGGCGCGCCCGCTCGAGGATTTCCATGCGCGCCTTCGCGCCGCGCTCTCTCGCATAGGCGGTCAGTAGGAGGAAATATTCCGCTTCGCGGTTGCCCAACCCCAGGAACTTCAGGACGCGGGATTGGCACCGCGCCGGTAGCTGGCTGCGGCCTTGCAGGATTTTATGGAGGTTGCTTCCATCGAGCCCGAGCGAGTCGGCGAGGTTGCGGTAGGATAAGCGCGCATCCGCGAGCTTGCGTTCCTCGAAGGCGTCTTTGAGGTACTTGCGATAGTCCATGTACTCGAAGACGGGGCGCATGAATCTTTCAATTGTACCCTGGAATCCGGATTGGAAGCATTCATTGTTCGGGAGGATGTGGTAAAAAGCACCACATAGCAACCTCAGATCGGGCGGCCAATATGCAAAAAGCCCGGCTTCCCTTTCGGAAAACCGGGCTTCTCTTAAATGGTCGGGATGGCGGGATGATTTCAGAACTTTTTTGGCCTCGCAAATTCCATTTTCTGCGCAAATCAGGCGGTTTTTAGGATTAGCTGGGATCCGATCTCTCTTTCGGCTTTCCCCAAATTAATGGGTTCAGGCCAAAGTGTTAAATCATTCAGCCCGTTTCGGACTCCATCAGCAAATCGCCCAACCGATCCAAGCGCTTTTCCCATAAGGTCCGGCGTTCGGTCAGCCATTGCCCGGCCACGGAAAATCCCTGAGGCTCGATCCGGCAGGTGCGCACCCGGCCCACCTTTTCCGTGCGCACGAGGCCGCTGGCTTCCAATACCTGCATATGCTGGACAACCGCGGCCAAGGAGATCTTCAGGGGAATCGCCAGCAAGGAAACCGAAACCGGTTTTTCGCTGAGCCTTTCCAGGATCTCCCGCCGCGTGGGATCGCCCAAGGCATGGAAGACCCGGTCCACTTGGATTTGTTTGCCGACCATGCTTCACGTCGCTTTCGTTCGCAAACGCAGCTTCCATCCGCGGTAACTGACCAGCACCAAGGCCAAAGCCACCAGCGGTATCGCGATTTGGAAAGCCGGCGTGCCGATTGCGATAAGCGAAAACACGGCGGCGATGACATCCATGGTCAAGCCCGCGTACGCCCATTCGCGCAATGTGCGCGGCACCGGCGCTAAGATGGCTATAACTCCCAGTAATTGGGCCAGGCCCAACAGGAGAGCGAAATAATCAGGATACCCCAGCCGGCGGAATACTTCCATGGAAGAGTCCGTTCTCAACAGGGCCGCGATGCTACCGAAGATCCAATTACCCGAAATCAATACGGTGGAGACCCAATACAAGACTTTGCCACTGGCGCTACTCATGGTTTTGCAACTCCTTCGCTAGCATTTCCAACAATCCCCGGGTGCCTTCTTCGCGGCCCTGGAGGCTATCGATTCCGTCGAAGAAAGCCCCTTGCTCGGTGAAGCGGACATCAGTTCCCTTCTCCCCGGGCAAAAGTTCGATGGTGGTCAGGGAAGCGGACATGCGCTTGCCTTCCATGGCCATGGTATAGGCGAAAACGATGCGCTGATCGGGAACGATGTCCTGATAAACCGCGTCCATGATAATCAAGGGGCCACCCTGATACCGGAAGCTGGCATGCTCCCGGCCGCCTACTGTGAATTCCATTTCGAACTTCTCGATACTGAAACCTTCGCCTTCCACCTGCCAGCGTCGTTTCTTGGCCTTGTCCGAAAAGGCCGCAAAGACCCGTTTGGCGGGGGTTGGGTAGTGGCGTTCGATACTGAAGCTGCCGTGGAATACCGAGGGGGTGGAGGTGGTTGCGGCCATTTTGGAGGTCCTTTCGCTGACAAACTAATGGTTAAGTATACACTTAAGTATAGCGCGGCAAGCTGGGAATGTCAATAGGCGCTCCGAAGTTTCGTCCGCACGGACCGTGTCCCTAAATGGGAATGCCGGAAAACGCTAATTTTTCGAAGCGGCTCTCATCAGGAGCAAGACCAATGTATCGGCTAACCACTCCTCGTACTTGACGGGGTCCCAACCTCGAACAACTACAAACTGACGGTAAAGATCACGTGCGGTCAGCACATAAAGAAGGTCTCGAGCGGTGGTGTAATCAAGGTCTTGGCGTAACCTTCCCGCTTCGGACAAAAAATCGATCAGCTTTTTTTGAAGGACGTAGCGATTTTGTTCGCGCTGCTCATCGCTCAGGTCAGGCGAGACAACCCCCGCCCCGCGAAGCAGTTCCATCTCCGACCGTTCCGAGTCGTAAACTTGGCGGGAAATTCGCGCCGCCATCCGAACGCGCGCCTCGGGATCCGATTCCGTCATCGCCTGCTTCACCAATTGACCGTAGCCAGGACCAAAGCGCGCTCGATTGAGGATTTCGGCCACCAAGCCGCGCTTGGATTTGAAAGCGGCGTAGACCGTTGGCTTGGAAACCCCGGCTTCGCTTGCCACCGCATCTATCGTGGTGCGGTCAAAACCGACGGCGAGAAACAGTTTACGAGCCGCGTCGATCATCCGCTGCCGAGTTTGCTCCGCATGCTGTTCCCGGTTCGTCGATGAATAAACGCGTTGTTGTTTCTTCTTGGGCGGCATTGCCTTGTCCTTTTGGATATATCTTAATATATTTAATATACGTTAATATAGCAATCTTCGAATAACGACGGAGAAACATCATGAATCCCATCAGTGCAACTACGGCGAAAGCGTCCTTCAGTTGGACGCCGAACACCATTTCCCAAATTCTCGGCTCTGGCCTCGCCGCTTCGATTCCAGCGGTGCTCATTGCCGCCATCGCAGTGGAAGCGGTCCCCCATGTGCGAGGACTTTCCTACTTCACGGAACTCCGCTACGCCGTTACCACGCCTATCTGCATCCTGATCGCAATCGCGGGCGCCGCGTTTTACCGCGTCCGTCTGCACCGGTCTGCGCGACCGCGCGTGGCTCTGGCACTGGCTTTTTTTGCGATCGCACTCATGGTATTGGCGATGATTGCTTTGTTCGGCGGTCAATCACTGACTCTCGCCGCTTTGCCCGCGGTGCTGTCTGTGGCCACCGTGCTCTCCCTTCTTGTTCCGCGCTCGGTTGAAGTTCCTCACCGTTCGCGCTTCCGGATAGCCGCCATCGCCCTCTTCAGCGCACTGGAAATCTGGGGGGCCGAAGCCGCGTTTTCCAGCGAGAAAGCGGCCCCCATAGGCGCTGCGGGTTTGGCCTTCGACATCCCACGAACCCTATTTGATGCGGATCACAAATTTCTGACGCTCTCCAATGGCGCTCGCATTCACTTCGTTGACGAAGGCAAAGGTGAAGTGCTCCTGTTTCTGCATGGAAATCCAGCTTGGTCGTTTCAATGGAGGGAGT
>JAEKLQ010000020.1 GCA_019509785.1 Fibrobacterota bacterium
CGAGCGCCGTGTCTGGCCGCCCGTCGGCAGAGCGGCGTTGTGGTAGAATACATACCACTGTCCCTTGAACTCAATGACCGCCGGATGGCTCGTGTCGGAACTGAAATCCCCCCGGCTTCCGTCGGGGCGAACATTCTCGTCTAGGATAACGCCCTTATATTGCCAAGGACCGCGAGGACTGTCGGACATCGCGTAAACCACTTTTTGGGGCATTCCCATGGCGTCTACGAGGTAGTATTTTCCTTTCGCTTTATATAGCCAGGGGCCTTCCCCAAATCCCATGGGACGATCCTTGATTTCGATCCTCGAAATAATGTCCGCGCCTTCGGTGATCTTCCCGTCTCCGTTGAGGTCCTTTAACGAAATCATATCTTCGTTGAGCAAGGCGTAGTGCAACGTGCTATTACCCCAATAAAGGTAGGCCTGACCATCGTCGTCCACGAAAACGGTCGGGTCGATATCCTCAATGCCCTCTACGGAAGAGCCTGTGGTAATCGCGTTATCAAACAGCGGACCGCCGATCGCATCGATAAACGGCCCGGTTGGTTTATCCGACACCGCCACACCCACGGTGTAACCTTGGCGATCCGGACGTCCTGTCGTGGAATATAAAAAATATTTCCCATGCCGCTTAACCACCTGGCAAGCCCAAGCCGTTCCCGGACTGCCCCAAGCAAAATCGGTGGCCTTCAAAACGACCCCTTCGTATTTCCAGTCCACCATGTCCTTGGTCGAGTAGCAGACCCACTCGTTCATGTTGAACCAGCCACCGATGGCCGCCTCGTCGCGCCCGGCATAAATGTAGAGCGTATCGCCATCCACAAGCACGGCGGGATCGGCCGTGAAGAGCCGATTGCCCTCGGCGTCGCGCTTCAGAACCGGGTTGTAACTCTCAAATTTCAACGGATAGCCGACCGGCGGCACGTTCAGGTTAAAAACCTTCGTGGCTGTGACGCCCTCTTTGCTGATGAAGGCCGTGAGCGTGACGACGCCAACCGGCTGCCCCTTGGCCGGCCGCTTCACCGCACCATTATGGCCAACTAAGGCCGGGTTGCTGGATTTCCATGTGATCGACACGCTCTGGCTGCTGGCGGGGAGTGAAAGATCATTCACGACAATGGCGCGGCCGATGGTCAGATTGCTTTTGACCAACGCTACAACCTGCGCGGCAGGCATGCCCTCGCCGTAAATGTCGCCCACTTGCGCGGCGGTCAACGCGGCCGAATAGATACGAAAATCGTCGACTGCGCCTCGGAAATACGGATCGGGATAAAACGACTTGCCGATATAGCCCGAGTAATCGCCGCCGGCCGCGTGAAGAGCCGAAGGCCTGATCGTGACGTTATTGTTCTCCGCCACCTTCTCACCGTCGAGATAAAGCACACTGCTGCCGGTGGCACTGATGGTCACCGCGAGGTGCCGCCATTTTCCATTCTCCAGCGCCACGTTGCCATGAAGCGACTGTTCCGCGCCGCCGTCCTTGATCGCTGAATACAGTGCGCCGTCACCGGATCTGGGCGTTGCAAAGATATATTTATTCCCATCCATCCCCAAACCGTAGAGCCACTGCCACGGGCCCTCGCCCTCCCACTTGACCCATGTGGCGATGGTCATCGCATCGAGTCCATTCAACACGCCGCCGGGGATTTTCACGTGGGCGGCGGTCGGCGAACCAGGAGCCCCTCCATTCATCTTAAAGGACCGCCCGGTGACACCGGCGTCCCATGCCGGCGGATTGATGTAGGTGCCATCGAAGCCGTGTCCCGACGAATCGACGACGGTGGTTCCACCGGTCTCCTCAAATTGATACCTTAGCAATAGAGACTTTTCGGCGCCTCCCGCGGCTTGGGCGGAAAGCGGAGCAGTCGTAGCTGCCAGCACCAGCAGAGATAAAACCACTGAAACAAACATATTACTTGTTTTCTGGAAGGCGCAAAGGGACGTGCGGATGACCGGAGAAAGATGACGGGGAAACAGGATGTTCATTCGGAGAAAATGCACCGGGCCGGAACCCGGATCCGGTGCTTTGGGTATTTTGACGTGGTGACGGTGCGGGAGGGCGTGGACTTCGCTTTACTTGAGCCCACCGAACGCGAACAGGTCGCGTTGGGAAAATTGCCAGCAATCGAACTTGAACAGTTCTTCGCCGGCCGCGCCGCGGAACACGAAGAAGAGATCGTTGATGCCGGAGGCTCCGGAAATCCGGGTAGACTGCGGCTTCCATTCGCCGCCGGTTCCCAAGACCGGCAGCGTGCCGATCAACTGGCCGTCGAGCTTGCCCAAACGAATCTCGATTTTCGCCCCGGTGGCCTCCTTCGCCTTGGCCGAGCTGGAGAGGCTGGCCATGAAGGCGCGCGCGCCGGTCGCGCCGAAATTGACGTTGTTTACCCGGATGTAGTCCCCGTCGTGAATGTCTCGCACATTCTGGCCGCCAGCGCTGCAGGGCTCAATTTTGACACCGGAAGACCAGGCGATGGTCTCGGCTTCCACTCGCTTGTAGGGATCGAGGGTGGCGACCGGTGCCGGCCCTTCCTTGGTCGGCTGCACCATCGAGATCGAGCCATCCGGGTTGAACTTCAGCTCATCGACGCACACGGAACGTTTGAAGCCGTCGCCTCCCGGAAGCGCGGCGTTGTGGTAGAAGAGGTAGGTCTTGCCCTTGTAATCCACCACGCCCGGGTGGTTGGTCCAGGCGCTTTGCGTGGTCATGAGAACGCCGCCGTAGGTCCACGGGCCTTCGGCTGTGGGGCCGGTGGAGTAGGCGAGATGCTCAGGGATGGGACCAGCGGCAAAAATCAGGTAGTAGAGCTTATTGCGCTTATAGAGCCAGGGACCCTCTTCGTAGGATGTGCCGCGCAGAGCAGGCACCGGAAGCATAACGCCTACTGTGTCCGGAGGGGTGCGCTCGCCAAAGGCCTTGATGGTCATCGGATGGCCAATAATGCCATTCTCCCCGACGCTGGTGTCGTAGGAAATCATATCCTTGTTCAGCTTCACCGACCACAGACTGGGATTGCCCCAGGCGAGATAGGCCTGGCCCTTGTCGTCGATGTAAACGGTCGGATCGATGCTGTCGTAGAGGTGGGCGGAGTGGCCGCCAATCAGCGGTTTTTTGATGGGATCGGTGTAGGGTCCCAGGGGATTATTGGCCACCAACACGCCAATGCCCCGGCCTTGCACCGGGCAATAGAGATACCATTTGCCATTCCGCTCGATCCCCTGGAGAGCCCAGGCACCGTTGTCAAAACCGTCCCAGGCGGAGATCTCCTTGGCGGCCCAGGGGAAATCCCGGAGGGAGGCGATCGCGCCGTGCTGGGTCCAGTTCACCATATCCGTGGTCGTGGCGAGCACCCAGTTCTTCATGTTGAAGTTGTTGGCCTCCCCCTTGTCTTCGTCGTGGTCGGAAAACAGGTAAAGCGTGCCGTCATGGACCATAGGGGCCGGATCTGCGGTATACATCGTTTGAATAACGGGGTTGAGCGCGAATGACGCCGCGGGCAGCGAAGCCAACACGGACAAGAGAACGACAGCGGAGCGGGTTGTTTTTTTCATGTGGATAGGGAGTCGGAAAATAGGGGGAGATTGGGGGGATGGGGTCAGGCCGGCGTCAACGCGCGGGCGGTTGAAAAATAATCCGGCGATAGGCCGTCAGACTGGGGGTGCCGTCATCCGTGACCTCGCAAATCACGTGGAAACTTTTGCCGGCGGCGTCTGACGGGATGGTCAACCTGGCGGTGTTCGTGTCGGCGTTGGCGAGCGTGATCTCCGACGGGTAGGTGCCAGCCTCGGGCAGAATCCACCACTTGAAGGAAAGTTTGTCGCCGTCGGGATCGGTGGATTTTGAGGCGTCGAGCGTGACGGTCGTGCCCACGGCGGAGGTGTTGGTCAGAATGCCGAGGCCCCGGTCATCATTGATGGCGACGATCGGGTTGCGGTTGCCCTTGCCGTCTCGTGCCCACGCCATGCGGGCGGCGAGATTATTGAAGATCGCGGGATAAAACTGCTTTTGATACTTCGTGGACGTCGCGTTGGCGGAGCCCTGTTGGTTCACGTGGGCCACGGTGGCGTTGTCCGGGCCCTGTCCGCGTTCGAAAAATCCGCCCCAGCCGCCCTGACCGGGGATCTCGGGGTCGCTGAGCCCGACGGGCATGAGATAGAGAAAAGTAGGCGTGTCGCCCTCCACGCCCCATTTGTATTTCGGATACAGGCAGCCGAGGTTGCCGTGGTTTTGAACCAAGGCCTCATACTCGGCCCAGTGGATTATGCCGGCGTGGTTTTGAAATTTCCACGCGCACTCGTCCCACAGGAACAGGAGATCATCGGCAAATTCGCGGCGCATCCATTGGTGCGAACTTTCGGGATAATGGATGGTGTTGCCGATTTTCTGGGCCGCGTCCTGATCAGTGATGGTATAGACGCGGAGCTTGTGCAGAAACGCCTTCAAATCCGCCGGGCTGCGCGTCTGCTGGACCTGCCAGATGGCTTGGGCCACCGTGTTGCCGCTGCCCCAGACGGCGATCCAGAGCGGGCGGTCGTCCTTCTCGTCGGCCAGTCGGACGATGAGATCGCTACCGTGCGAACGATTAGTCTCACCGATGAATGCCTGGCCAAGCGTTTTCGAGCCGAGCATCGTGCGCTCGCGCAGGTAACGGGGGCTGGGCCAGTAACCGATCTGCTGGCGCGACTCGTCGGGCAAAAACTCCTGCTGCGCGGAACGTTTCAGCAGG